>ONXK01000235.1 GCA_900321785.1 uncultured Lachnospiraceae bacterium
GACGGAGTCTTGCGGTCCAGCTCCTGCAATTCGGGAACCCTTGCGTAGGCACGGAGACGGCGTTGGTCCAGCTCGTGCCGGTGCCTGTCACGGATGCCTGCATATTCGATCATTATCTGGTCATACTGGTCTTTTTTTAAGGACACGTCTGTTACCTGAATTCATTGAAACTTACGTTGAAACTTATGACTGCAGCAATTCTTCTTCGAGGGCATCAAAGTCGTAGTCATTCTGCTCAAATTGATTAAAACTGTTGACAGAGCGGGTACGGCTGCCGGTCTTTCCGGATCTTTTACCGGTCGAACGGGGTACGGCGGAAGCTTCCGGATCCTTTGGACAAGATGCTTTCCGGGATTTTTTTTCCTTTCCCTGAGTCATTTCCGCGGCGGCTGCATTTTCTGCCTGTGCGGGGGTCATAATGCCGGACGAAGCCCAGTTTTCAGCAACCTTTTTGATATAGCGGAAATCTTTTTTTCCGCGGTCCACACAATACTGCAGCAGGTAGTCGATCATGTCGTCCGTAAAGTGAAGGCCTTCGGAGATGCCGTAGATGATGCGGATTTCATTCAGCGAAAGGGGCTTGCCGATATATTGTTCTATGACGAAGAGGAGCTGAGCGCGTCCCGAATCCCTGCGGAAGTTCTCGAGTGCCTCCAGCTCGGAAGGAGCGGAGGAAGGAGCAGAGGAAGGAACGGATAAAGAGGCGGTCTGCTCATGGCCGGTACCTGTTCCGGAAGAGGTTTCCGGGGCAACTGAACGGATACCGCAGCCGGCCTCCGTCCTGTCTGCAGAAGCAGGCTCTGCGGATCTGTCTGCCGGGACTGCGGACTGCACGGGGAAGGCTCCTCCCGATGCCATGCGCATATAAGGATTCTCTCTGGAAGGATCCGCAGGAAGGATTTCCGCAGGCTTGGAAAAGGCAAGGACGCGATGCGCTTCTGCGTTTCCCGAACGGCCGGAAGAAAAGCCGGATACTGTCTCCGGGCGGTGCAGACGGATGGAAACGATGGTGTTCCTGCTGTCATAATCCAGATTCAGAAGGCCTTTTTTCTCCCAGTAGCGCAGAGAACGCACAACGTCCTTTTCTGTGTGGTTGAACTGGTCCGCGATATCGGAAACACTGGCAGCGCGGTGTGTGCCCATCATGCGCAGCAGATAGAGATAGACCTTGATCTGGGCGTCATTGGCGCTTTTCATATATTCGTCAATAAACAGATTCGACACCATGGTCGAATCGGATCCGCTGTCGTTGTAAATGGTGAACACTGTCTTTCCTCCGATGCTGTTTTATCTTTGTGGAACAACATAATAACACAGGGGAGCGAAGGTTTGAAATGGACAATTTGACGATTAATCGGGCGCCCCGAGCGGGAGCGGGAAGTGTCTGTGCTATTGTGGATAAAGTTGATAATGTGGATAAGTCCCCGAAAACGTATACATCCCGCAGGATGATTTCCACAAAGAAAATCGTGCTGCGGGATGGGGATAAATGTGGATGATGTTGATAAGTCCTCAGGAAAGCAGGTTTTTCCCGATCTCATCGACGTTTCCGGCACCCATGGTTATCACCAGATCATTTTTTCGGCAATTTGCCAGTAGGTAATTTTCGATTTCTGAAAAAGTCGGGAAATAGAGGCAGTTATGTCCCAGCTTCCTGATCTCTTCCTGCAGGGTCTGAGAACTGACGCCCAGCGTGTCCGTCTCGCGGGCTGCATAAATATCCGCAAGGATGACAATATCCGCCAGGGACAGGGCGCGGGCAAAGCCGTCCAGGAGGGATTTTGTCCTTGAGTAGGTGTGCGGCTGGAAAACGCAGATGATCCGGTCGTGGGGGCAGGACTTTGCCGCTGACAGGGTCGCCTTGATTTCTGTCGGATGGTGGGCATAATCGTCAATGATGGTAAAACCGTTCTTTACGCCCTTGTACTGAAAACGGCGGTCGGTGCCGGAAAAGGCGGCCAGGCCTTTTACGGCTGCGCTGCGGGAGATGCCCAGCCTGTCCGCGGCTGCGACGGCGGCCAGCGCGTTGCCTATATTGTGCATGCCCGGAACATGGAGGGAAATCCTGGACTCTCCGCCGAAGCGGGCGGGGCTGTGCAGTGTAAATGAAGGATGTCCCCATTCGTCACAGACGATGTCCGAGGGGTAATAGTCGGCGCCCGGTTCCAGGGAAAAGGTTATTGTTTCACAGGGAAGATCCCGTGCGATCTCCTCATAGTTTTCGATCCCGGCATTGATGACCAGAGCACCGTCTGCGGGGATCAGCCGGGCGAAACGGCGGAAGGAATGACGGATGTCATCGAGATCCTTGAAGAAATCAAGATGGTCTTCTTCTATATTTAAAATGATTCCGATTCCGGGGAACATATGCAGGAAGCTGTTGGTATACTCACAGGCTTCTGCCACAAAGAAACTGCTGTTTCCGATGCGGACATTGCCGCCGATATCCGGAAGGTTGCCTCCGATGGACAAAGTGGGGTCCACGTCTGCGGCCAGAAGGATTTCGGACAGCATGGAAGTGGTTGTCGTCTTGCCGTGGGTCCCGCTCACAGCGACAGGAAGGCGGTAGTTTCTCATCAGCTGTCCGAGGAGTTCAGCCCTGCTCAGAGAAGGTATGCCCTTCTCGTGTACAGCAATGTATTCGGGGTTGTCGGGATGGATGGCTGCCGTGAAGACGGCCAGATCAATATCATCGGTGATGTTTTCGGCGCGCTGTCCGATCATTACTTTGATGCCGGAGGCTTCCAGCTCACGGGTCGCCGGCGATTCGCTTCTGTCGGAGCCGGATACGGTAAAACCTTCGCTGGCCAGGATCTGCGCCAGGCCGCTCATGGATATGCCGCCGATACCGACGAAAAAAACACGGATGGG
>ONXK01000023.1 GCA_900321785.1 uncultured Lachnospiraceae bacterium
TATTATCTGGGATGTTATTTTCGGAAGTATTGCAACCCTGATCGGAGCAGTGCTGGGAAGAATGCTCCGTTCAAACCGCTGGCTGGTCCCTATCCCTGCTGTCGTTTCCAATGCGGTCATTGTTCCGCTGGTACTCTACTATGGGTACGGTGTCAATATACCGATCCCGCTCCTGGTTCTTTACATCGCGATCGGTGAAATCGCCGGATGCTATGTACTGGGAGAGCTCCTCGCGGAAGTGATCATCCGCCGCAAAGGGATGTTCTGAGCAAAGGACGTAAAGCCTGTTTTTCGATCATCAGGGGAAGATCTGCATATAGCGATCTGTATATGGCTCTATACAGCATGTATATAGCTGTGAAAAAAACGGAAAAAGAGCATTGCAAAAAATGAGATGATGCGTATATAGATATAACGGCAATGATCTGATTTCGACAGGGAGGCTTTTGCAGGATCCGGCAATGACCTTACCGATTGAACAGATAGATACAAAAGATCATGAGAGGAGGGATATCTTATGACAGATGATATCACGAAAGGCCTGCAGAGAATGGAAGACGATGATCTGCTTCCTGTCTCCGGCGGTGTATCTTCTTATCACAGGCAGAGCCCGAATACAGGCACTCACAGACCGATTGAGCAGACGGTCTTAAACGATGATACGAGAGCAGCAGAATCGGCTGTAAACACAGGATTATCTGATTTTATCGGAAATATTACAGCAGACAGCGTGAAGTCTTCCGGCCTTGGAAAAACAACGGCTTACTGCCCTGAATGCGAAACACAGACCCTGCACGTGGTTTTTAACGGCGGCAGAGGGAAATGCACAGTCTGCGGCAACGTCAAAGATAAAGTGTAAAGATTAAAACTATAAGAAAAAGCCGCGTTGCCGGTCACGGTATGACCAGATCAGTAACGGGAAAACACACGGCAGCGGTGCAGTCTGTAAGTATTTTCCACTTTCTATAATTTTATGGTATGATATTGAAAGTGAGCCGGGCGTTTGATAGTTTATATTTGTACAGATGCCGGCACATGTTTAAAGGAGAAATAGATGGCAGAGATGAAAAAACTTGACGATCTGGACCTTGGCAAGGTTTCGGGAGGAGTCAATTCGGCGTCAGATACCAGCTGGAAATGGGTGACGGCCAATGTCGACAAGGATTATCTGGCACTGCGCTCCGCGCCTGCGTATGACAGCAGAAACGAGATTTCAAGGCTCGTGAGCGGAACCGCGTTTCAGATCCTTCCTGACAAAAAAGACGGAGATTATGTTTACGCATATTTCAACGGAGACGAGGGCTGGGTCAACTCAAAATATATTAAAGGGTTTACAATGCATGGTGAAGCCTATTGATACGCAGGACCAATTGAACAGAATATTGATCTGACTGACAAATGCCGGCCGACAGTCTGCAGTCTCACCGAATGATCGGAGAGGGTGCAGACTGTCGGCCGGCTAATCAGGTTTAGTGAAAGTTCTGTTTTGGCAGGACTGCAGATCTGCCGGCCTGCGGCAATGCAATGACGTTGAGGTATGCGACGGGGTCACTTTTACCAGCTTTTGACTTTTACATCATGCAATGGAGGAGAGGATGGATAATCAACTGTTTAGGAAAAAGAGCATAGAGCGGATTTCTTCGCCGGAAAGACTGCAGGACTATATGCGGGTTACAAGCCCCGCTGTCTGGATGGTCCTGTCGGCTGTCATTGTCCTGCTGGCCGGACTCCTCATATGTTCCGCGGTCGGGAAAGTTGAGACCTCCTACCCGGTGGAGGCACAGGTAGAGTCAGGGACAGCCAGTGTATCTCTGGCTCCCGGCACAAAATATACCGTGGAAGAGGGCATGGTACTGCGGATCTCCGAGGATGATTACAGCATTGACCATGTCAGGCGCATGGAAGACCAGACGACGGTTGTGACTGCACCGGCTTCTCTGCCGGACGGTACCTATGACGCAAGGATCGTGACGGAATCCATTACGCCGATCAGCTTTTTGCTGAACTGATCCGCGCCTGCTGTATACGATGTATTCTGACGGGTCAATGTACCCGTGGAGGAAATGACTTCACTGATGGACATGGAAAGAAAACAAAGAAAGATCAGAGAACCTGTCAGCAGAGGTGTCGCAAAGGTTCCGGTGGTCATGCAGATGGAGGCACTGGAATGCGGTGCTGCCTGCCTTGCCATGGTCATGGCCTATTATGAGAAATGGGTGCCCCTGGAGCAGGTTCGCAAAGACTGCGGTGTTTCGAGAGACGGCTCCAATGCCAGAAATGTACTGATCGCTGCCCGCAGCTACGGCTTTGAGGCCGCCGGATACCGCATGGAGATCGGCGCTCTGAAAGAGAACGCAAAATTCCCCTGTATTATCCACTGGAATTTTAATCACTTTGTGGTGTTGGACGGTTTTAAGGGCAATAATGCCGTCATCAATGATCCCGCAAGGGGTCTTGTCCGAATACCCATGGAGGAGTTTGACAGGGCCTTTACAGGAATCTGTCTGATGATCACACCCGGGGAGGATTTTGTCCCTTCCGGAAAGAAAAAGAGTATGTACAAGTTTGCGGCCAGCCGGCTCAAGGGAGCGGGTGCGGCTGTTGCTTTTGTCGTCCTCACATCCGTCATTTCCAATCTTTACGGGGTCATCAACCCCGTTATGTCCAGAATTTTCATGGACCGGCTGCTCACCGGGAGAAACCCGGACTGGCTCCATCCTTTTATTTTGCTCATGGCAGTCCTGTGCGTTTTGCAGCTTTTGGTGGAATGGATGCATGTCATTTATTCCCTCAGGATCAACGGCAAGATGTCTGTCATCGGAAGCACTTCCTATATGTGGAAGATCATGATGCTTCCCATGGAATTTTTCTCCCAGCGTATGGCCGGCGATATTCTGCAGCGCAAAAACACCAACGCATCTATTGCAGGCACGCTTGTGGATACAGTGGCGCCGCTTGCCCTCAATACAGTCATGGCAGTGGTCTATCTGGTCCTGATGCTCCGTTACAGTCCCTTTTTGACACTGATCGGTCTGAGCTCGCTGCTGGTCAACATACTGGTCGCCCGCTATATGACTGCAAAGCGTATCAATATGACCCGCGTGCAGGTGCGTGATGCAGGAAAACTGGCGTCGGCAACTCTGACGGGTATCAGTATGGCAGAGACGATCAAGGCTTCCGGCGCGGAGAACGGATTTTTCCGCAGATGGTCCGGCTACCAGGCTTCCGTCAATACGCAGGATGTGAAGTTTACCCGCATGAACTCTACGCTGGGAATCATCCCGGCGCTGATCAGCAGCTTTGCCAACTATTTCGTCCTTTTTTCCGGCATCCGTTTTGCAATGGACGGAAACTTCACGATCGGTATGATCACGGTCTTTCAGGGATTTCTGGGTTCCTTCATGGGACCTGTGACCACCCTGATCGGTGCAGGACAGACCATCCAGGAAATGCGCACGGATATGGAGCGTGTAGAGGATGTAATGCAGTATCCGGATGATCCCTTCCTCAAAGAGGAATCGGTCGTTGAGAATGAGGATTATTCCAAACTCAGCGGAAATGTCGAAGTAAAAAATGTCACTTTCGGTTATTCGAGGCTGGGAGAGCCTGTCATCAAAGATTTCTCCATGAGCCTGAAGCCCGGCAGCAGAGTTGCGATCGTCGGCCCCAGCGGCTGCGGAAAATCAACTCTCAGCAACCTGATCTCCGGACTATACAAGCCCTGGAGCGGGGAGATCCTTTTTGACGGAAAACCGATTTCCGAGATCAACAGAAGTGTGTTTACCGGATCTGTGGCAGTCGTGGACCAGGAAATCATTCTTTTTGAGGACACCATTGCGGCGAATATCCGCATGTGGGATGAAAGCATTGCTGATTTCGAAGTGATCCTGGCGGCAAGAGACGCCCAGATTCACGATGATATCCTCCGGCGGCCCGGCGGCTATCACGGAAAACTGACAGAGAACGGCAAGGACCTTTCCGGCGGCCAGCGTCAGCGCCTGGAGATCGCCCGCGTGCTTGCGCAGGATCCTTCCATCATCATACTGGATGAGGCGACGAGCGCACTGGATGCAAAGACGGAATATAACGTCGTGAAAGCGATCTGCGACCGCGGGATCACCTGTATTGTCATCGCGCACCGGCTCTCCACGATCCGGGACTGCGATGAGATTATTGTGCTGGAAAAAGGCGTGGTCGTAGAACGGGGAACACACGATGAACTGTATGCTGCAGGCGGAGCGTACACTGAGCTGGTGACGAGTGAATAGAATAGTCCAATAGTCCATACTGCCTGGAACCGGCAGGAACCGGGACGATTTACAGCGGGCATACGGTATTGTGTCATGGCAGACAGGCTGACAAAAGACCGCATCTGCGCCATGCACGAGAGGATACATTATGGGATGGTTTGACGAACAGATCAGAGAGCGCATGAAGAGCGACCAGGAGCTTATGGAGGATTCCCTTCTGCAGATCGCAGGAGCCGTTATGGGAAGACGTGCGGCATCCAGACTGGCAGATAACCAGATGGTCGCAAAGGAAGCGCTGGATGATGTGCTGAAATACTACCACTATAAGTCTGTGGATGTTCCGGAAACGATCCGGGACGTCAACGAACAGCTGGATTATGTTCTTCGCCCTCTGGGATTGATGACCAGAGATGTGGAGCTTGAAGAAGGATGGTACAAAGATGCCTTTGGCCCCATGCTGGGTCTTTATCTTGGAGAGGATCAAAACAGTGATCCGGAGCATGGTTCCGGGACTGACGGACAAACAGATCCGGAAGCACAGCCAAACGGCACAGGCCGGGAGGACGGGCCGGATGGAATGGAGCAGGAGCCTCCTGTTAAGGGCACTATGGTCGCGCTCATTCCGGGCATGATCAGCGGATACTACTTCTGTAATCCCGAGACCGGAAAAAAGACATGGATCAATCACTTCAATGCGAAGCTTATTTCCAAAGATGCCATGTGTTTTTATCGTCCCCTTCCCATGAAAAGCCTGAAGATCCCGGATCTTTTGCTGTATATGAAGGACTGCCTGTCCAGCAGTGACTATATACTGATCTTTCTTGCAACGCTGGCGATGACGCTTGTGGGAATGGTCGAACCGAAGGTATATCAGATGCTCACGGGGCCGGTTCTGGAGAGCAAAAACATGTCATTGCTGGTCGGCACAGCGATTTTCCTTCTGTCGGCAGCATTCGCCTCACAGATGCTGAGTGTGGTCCGTTCGCTTTTGATGAACAGGATCTCCTCCAAGACATCGCTTGCGGTGGAAGCAGCAGTCATGATGCGTGTCCTGGCTCTGCCCTTGAACTTTTTCAGACGTTTCTCCTCGGGCGAACTGTCCAGCCGCACAAGTGCAGTCAGTTCGCTGTGCAGCATGCTGCTGAGCAATGTTTTTTCTTCCGGGCTCAGTTCCGTGCTCTCGCTTTTGTACATCACACAGATTTTCAAATTCACACCGCTTCTTGTCATACCTTCTATTGTGATCATTCTGGTCACTGTGCTCGCCAGCCTTCTGACATCCCTGCTGCAGATCAGTATCTCCAGGCAGAAGATGAAACTGGGATCGAAGGAGTATGGCATGAGCTATGCCCTGGTGAGCGGTATCCGCAAGATCCGTCTGTCCGGATCCGAAAAGAGGGCTTTTGCGCGCTGGGGAAAGCTGTTTGCAGAAAACATGGAACTGGAATACAATCCGCCCATGTTTCTTAAAATCAACAGTGTGATCATGACAGCGATCGGTCTTGTCGGAAATATCATACTCTACTATCTGGCGGTGAAGTCCGGTGTGGGGCCTTCCGGATATTTCGGCTTCAATGCGGCTTACGGCCGTGTCATGGGTGCTTTCGGTTCCCTGGCAGGTATTGCTATCTCTATTGCTTCTCTTCCTCCTGTCCTGGAAATGGCGGAACCCATTCTGAAGACAGAGCCGGAGATTACTGCCGGAAAGGAAGTTGTTACCAGCATCAGGGGAAACATCGAGCTCAACCATATCTCTTTCCGCTATGAGGAAAACAGTCCGCTGGTCCTGGATGACCTCTCCCTGAAGATCCACGCGGGAGATTATATCGCTATTGTCGGCAGGACCGGATGCGGAAAATCCACTCTTGTCCGTCTCCTTCTGGGATTTGAAAAACCCGAGAAGGGCGCGATCTACTATGACGGCCGCGATCTGAACAAGATCGATCCCCGTTCTCTGAGAAAGAAAATGGGTGTCGTGACCCAGAACGGACAGCTTTTCCAGGGAGATATCTTCTCCAATATCACGATCTCCGCACCGCAGCTGACCCTGGACGACGCCTGGGAGGCTGCCGAGATCGCCGGGATCGCACAGGATATCCGGGATATGCCCATGGGAATGCACACGGTTATTTCGGAAGGACAGGGCGGCATCTCCGGCGGTCAGAAGCAGAGACTCATGATCGCCCGCGCGGTCGCTCCAAAGCCCAATGTCCTGATACTGGATGAGGCGACCAGCGCCCTGGACAACAAGACCCAGAAGCAGGTTTCGGAAGCTCTTGACCGCCTGCACTGTACACGAATCGTCATTGCCCACCGTCTCAGCACTATCCGCAACTGCGACCGGATCCTTCTGATCGATGACGGAAAGATCGCGGAGGAGGGTACCTACGAGGAATTGATCGAAAAAGGCGGCGCCTTTGCGGAGCTTGTTGAGAGACAGAGGCTTGATACCTGAAAAAGGAAGAGAGAAGAGACAGGACATTTGCCCTTCTGTCTTTATTATGATATTCTTTATATGGATACATGCGAAGACAATTCTCTTGAAACAGGTAGATACATCAGATGAGAAAACTGCGTTCAAGCATTGTTTTTAAAAGCATATCGGGAATTGTTATTCTGCTTCTTGTTTTTACTGTCATAGTCAGCGTCATCGGTTACCTGGAGTTTACGGACGCTCTTATGGAACAGTATGCGGAGGGAACATTCTATACAGCAGATACAGCTGCGCTGAATGTGAATGCGGATCATCTGCAGTCATATCTGGAAGGCGGCGATCAAGAGGAATACGAGAAGATCCGCAATGAATTTGAACGGCTGTGTGAGGCACAGGAAGCGACGTTCATCTATGTGATCTGCCCGGACCAGACTGATTACAATCATATCACCTTTGTCATTTCTGCAATGAATAACAGGTATTCCTATGATCTGTATGAATGCGGCTATGTCAGGGAGACGACCAATGATGAATATCGCAATGTTTACCGTCTCCTCTGCGAAAAGGACTCGGACTATGCATATGTGGTCCGCGATCGGGGATACATCGAGACAGGAGCGCATATAACAGCGCTGATATCCCTTGTGGGATCGGATCAGGAGGTGAAGGGAATCCTCTGTGTTCAGCGCCAGATGGATATATTGACAGATCTTCGTCAGGCCTATCTCAAAAAAGTCGCGATAGCCATGATCCTGATCGCGCTGCTGGTGATCATGGGGCAGACGGTGTATATACACAGAGTCCTTCTGGATCCTCTGCAGAGGATCATCCGGGAGGCTGCCCGCTTTTCCACGGAAAATGTGAAGTCACAGAAGAAACTGACAGATCATATCCGCAACCGGGATGAGATCGGGGAACTGGCCAGATCCATTGACGACATGGAGGACCAGATCACCGGATACATCAGTGATATTGCCCGTATCGCTGCAAAGGAGGAAAAGACCCGCACAGAGCTGTCTCTTGCGGCACGCATACAGGCCTCTATGCTTCCCGACGTTTTTCCGCCGTTTCCGGAACGGAAGGAGTTTGAACTCTTTGCTTCTATGGACCCCGCCAAGGAGGTGGGAGGAGATTTTTACGACTTTTTCCTGATCGACAGCGACCATCTGTATCTGGCGATCGCCGATGTCTCCGGTAAGGGAATACCGGGCGCGCTGTTTATGACGATTTCCATGCTTGCTCTGTCACAGATCATCCGGGAAGGAAAATCCCCTGCGGAAGTGCTGGAAGCTGCCAACAATGCCATCTGTCTCAACAACCGTGAGGAAATGTTTGTTACCGTCTGGCTGGGAATCCTGGAGATCTCCACCGGAAAGCTGACTGCGGCAAACGCCGGGCATGAATATCCGGCCCTGCGAAAACCGGACGGCCGTTTTGAACTGTTCAAAGATCCGCACGGCTTTGTTGTGGGCGGCATGGAGGATATGAAATACAAGGAGTACGAACTGCAGCTGCTGCCCGGTTCACAGCTGTTCCTGTATACGGACGGAGTACCGGAAGCGACAGACAGCAGTGAACGACAGTTTGGCACACAACGTATGTTGACTGCGCTGAACGGGCACTGCGGGGAGCACCCCGAGGAGATCATCGGCGGTGTTTATGCTGCGGTCGACAGTTTTGTCGGTCAGGCAGAACAGTTTGACGACATGACAATGCTATGTATACAATATAATGGCTGCGGAGATTCTGCGCAGAGCCTTATAAATGACACTGATAACATCGCCGGATATGACTGCGGCGCAGGCATGGACGGCAGCACCAGGAGTACCGGCGGCACCGGTGAAGAGGAGAAATCTGTGAATGAGATGACACTCCAAGCAACTCTGGATAATCTCCCTGAGGTGACAGCATTTATTGATTCCCAACTGGAGGAACTGGATTGCCCGATGAAAGCGCAGTTTCAGATTGATGTCGCTATTGACGAACTCTTTACCAATATAGCGACATATGCTTATGGGGACAGTACCGGCAATGTGACTGTCCGTCTGGACACGCAGGAGGATCCGCGGGCGGTACTGATCACATTCATCGATAATGGTGTTCCCTACAATCCGCTGGAGCAGGAAGAACCGGACATTACGCTTGCTGCGGAGGACAGACCCATTGGAGGACTCGGTATCTTTGTTGTCAAAAAGACGATGGATGATATGAGCTATGATTACAAGGACGGACAGAATATTCTGCGCATAAAGAAGAAAATCTGAGTTGCTCAAATGCGTCAACAGCTGTAAAATAATACAGCAGTTTAACCATCAGTTTATTTAAAGAGTCTTGATTGTACGGCGTTCGATCGTGCAAAGAAAGCAGATGGAACGGTCGGGCGTTAGCATTTTTATAAGGAGATCAACATGCTGAACATCCAGAAAACAAAGAATGGAACTGATTTTGCAATCGCCCTTGAGGGCAGACTTGACACAACTACGGCTCCCCAGCTTGAGAAGGAGCTCAAGGATGACATCGCGGGAGTAACTGAGCTCAGCTTTGATTTTGAGAAACTCGAATATATCTCATCTGCAGGTCTCCGCGTTCTTCTGTCTGCGCAGAAGATCATGAACAAGCAGGGACACATGGGAATCCGCAATGTTAATGAAGACATCATGGAGATCTTCGAAGTGACAGGTTTCTCGGATATCCTGGATATCGAGTGACAGCTTTCATATGGGATACACCGTATACTTTATGTAAAAAGGCATCCTGCGAAAGGCGCACCCGGCAGCGGTGCGTCTTTTGTTGTGACAGCCCCGCGAATATTTTTTCCGGTTACTGGTTACAGTGTGACCGGATAAGGTATAAACGTCCTCCCGGGTATTTGCGGGATATGGGGCGTTGTGCTACTATATAGGTCGTAGTAACGGCAGATACAGCGCTGTGCTGCTATATAGTTCGTAATAACGGCAGATGCGGGAATGTGTTCATGCTTCGCAGGGAGCAGTATTCATCCTGCATGTGCCGCAGTTGTTTCCGGCGCAGATGCCGGGAAACGGGTTGGGAACTGTAGATCAATTAACCGTGCGGATTCATTATCTACAGGTCCTTTAATGTTTATAACATAAGGAGGAGACAAAGGTGAACAGTGAGGACAACAGTAAAATAACAGATTTTAAACCATATGTTCCGGCCGACAAAGTTCTGCCGGAAATGACCGTACCATCATTCCTGCTGGGCGTCATTCTGGCAGTTGTGTTCGGCGCGGCAAATGCCTATCTGGGACTTCGTGTGGGAATGACCGTATCGGCATCGATCCCGGCGGCCGTCATTTCCATGGGAATCATCCGCAGGATCCTGAAGCGGGATTCTATTCTGGAAAACAACATGGTGCAGACCATCGGATCAGCAGGTGAATCACTGGCGGCAGGCGCGATCTTCACGCTCCCGGCGTTGTTTATGTGGGCACAGGAGAGTCCGGATGTTCAGGCACCGTCTTTTTTGACAATCACGCTGATCGCCCTTGCAGGCGGACTGCTGGGCGTCTGCTTCATGGTTCCCCTCAGGACTGCTCTGATCGTTGAAGAGCACGGCGTCCTTCCTTTCCCGGAGGGATATGCCTGTGCGGAAGTCCTTCTGGCAGGTGAAGAGGGAGGAGACAAATCAAAGGTCGTCTTTTCCGGCCTTGGTCTCGCTGCAGTCTACAAATTTATTGCAGACGGACTGTGCCTGTTCCCCTCTGAAGTGCACTGGGAGATTCCTGCGCTCCGGACCGGATTCGGTGCGGACGTGCTTCCAGCTCTTGCGGGTGTCGGTTATATCTGCGGCCGCGAGATCTCAAGCTACATGTTTGCGGGCGGTATTCTCGGCTGGTTTGTTCTGATCCCCCTTCTTTCTCTGTTCGGCGGCGATATGGTTATTGCTCCCGCATCAGATCCGATCAGCAGCCTCGATTCCTTCGGAATCTGGAGCAGTTATCTTCGCTATATCGGCGCCGGTGCTGTCGCTGCCGGAGGTATCATCAGCCTCCTGAAGTCCCTGCCGACGATCATCAGAACCTTCCGCAAGGCCATGCAGGGCTTTGGCCATAAGGAGGCGGAAGTGGTGAGAACCAACCGGGATATGCCGATGGCAGTCGTTTTGTCCGGAGTCGCAGTGATCGCGATCCTGATCTGGCTGATGCCCGCCATTCCGGTATCCCTGATCGGTGCAGTCATCATCATCGTGTTCGGCTTTTTCTTCGCGACGGTTTCCAGCCGTATGGTGGGCCTTGTCGGCTCTTCCAACAACCCCGTATCCGGTATGGCGATCGCGACACTTCTGATCGCAACTTCACTCCTGAAGGCCACCGGACACAGCGGCGCTGCGGGCATGACCTCTGCAATCTGTATCGGAACGATCATTTGCATCGTCTCCGCAATGGCAGGCGACATGTCGCAGGATTTGAAGACAGGTTACATCGTGGGTGCGACACCAATCAGACAGCAGTATGGTGAGATGATCGGAAGTATTGCGGCGTCTATCGCGATCGGCGGAATCATGTACCTGCTGAACAATGCGTGGGGCTATGGCTCAACGCAGCTTCCTGCGCCGCAGGCAACACTGATGAAGCTTGTCGTTGAAGGCGTTATGGGCGGTACCCTTCCGTGGGCGCTTGTATTTGCGGGAATCGGCATTGCTGTCGTAATCGAGGTGCTCGGTTTGCCGATCCTCCCCGTGGCGATCGGCCTGTATCTGCCGATCCACCTCTCGACTCCGATTTTTGTGGGCGGCATGGTACGCTGGTTCCTGGAGAAGAAAAAAGCGGATAAGGGTACCCTCGAGAGAGGAACTCTGTACAGCTCCGGACTGATTGCCGGCGAGGGCCTGGTCGGTATTCTGCTGGCGGTATTTGCCGTAATTCCTGTAGGAGAAGGATCCTTAGGAGACGCCATCAATATGGGCGGTATTCTCGGAAACATCGGAGGTGTCATCTTCTTCATTCTGATCGTTGCCTCTATGTTCCTGTTCTGCCGCAAAGCAGGCGGCTCTTCCAGGCGTGGCTGATGATGCCCGCCAGTATTACGGGAAGCATGCTCAATAAAGTGTCCCGGGACAATGCCGGGAATCAGGAGATACTTTGATGAAAGAAAAGAATGCCGGGAAGCCGGTAAAGCTCGCACCGAATTATCTGGATACAGTCTTTATCCGGGATCCCGGCAAGCACTGGGAGAAAGGGAAAAAGGGCAGAGCGGTTGTGGATATTGAACACAAAGGCTTCTACGCGGGGATCGCGCAGAAGATTTTCCGGAAGCCGCGGATCAGCCATATCGAGCTGGACCCTTACGGCACGGTCGTCTGGGAAAACCTGGACGGAAAGCGCACAGCCGGAGAAATCGTAAAGATCATGGAGGAAACGTTTCCGGATGAGAAGGAGCGCATGCTGGACCGCACCGTTGTATTTCTGGGAACGCTGCAGAGAAACGGGTTTATCATTAAAACATGAACCAGCCGGGACTTCCAAACAACAGATAACGCACTGGCAAATGAATACGCACTCTTCAGTTCTTTTGGACTATGGGTTTATAAGATCGAAGATGAATGAGTCGGGCGTTGTTACCAGAGCCAAATGCCCGCTCATCCGGATGCGGAAGATGACAGAGGAGGAGTCCAACTATTATCTGGAAAAGAAAGCCATGGACGAAGGCAGCATCAAGCGGGAGATTATCCAGGGCATCATCAATTTATTTACCTGAAACCAGTTAAGACAGAGATAAAACAGGGACGGTCTTATGTTTCTTTTCGAAAGATATTCGAAAAAGGAACAAAGGACCGTCCCTTTATTCTCCCATTGTCCTTTTACAAGGGGCTGAAAATGGAGTAGGATAAAACAACTACTGATACCCCATATCAACCCGCACCTGCAGGCACTGCTCTTACTCGCCGATCAGGTCTTCTATGTCGCAGTGGAGTGTTCCTGCCAGGGCGAGAAGCCCGGAGGCGGAAGCCTTCCTTATATCCTTGGCACCCTGCTCATACTGCTGGATCATGCGGAGGGATACACCGGAGCGCTGAGACAGCATTTTTTGAGAGTAGGTATTGAGACGTCGGATCTGCTGCAGACGGGCTTCCTTTCTGCTGTGCTCTCTGATCTGATCCGCCGCAGCAATGAATCTCTCTTCAGAGGCTTCATGCATTGCCGGGTACATGCGGAGGATGTCCCGAAGAGGCAGAAAGCGCACGATGTCGCGGAATCGAAGTCCGCATTCCCACTGATAACGGGCGAGGATCCAGCCGCTCCAATATTCCGCAGAATATTCATTTATGCTGACAGCGTCGGGCAGGTTTCGGTGCAGCCCTGCCCGGAGTATTGTCTCGCATGCCAGTTCCGTCCCGGACATGCCGGATACATATCGAGGGCTGCCCTTCTCAAATCCATCAGCCAATCCGCCGGCGATGAACATCTCCATGAAGCGGTCCGGGAGCAGGCTGCATCTGCAGACAGCGTACTCTACTGCTTCACCCAGATTTCTCATTGCATCGTCCAGATAACACTCCGCATAGGCATACATATTGAGTCCTTTCCCTGATTTTTTGATCGACTCGTTATCA
>ONXK01000043.1 GCA_900321785.1 uncultured Lachnospiraceae bacterium
CACGAGGTGGATAGGCGCGAGGTGGAAGTACGGTAACGTATGGAGCTGACGCGTACTAATAGGTCGGTTGCTTATCCTCAAGTTCGATGGTTGGCCTTATGGTCAACTGTCGGTCTTGCATAAGCAGCACTGCTCAGTTGTGAGATGTGCCTTTCTCTTATTCAGTTTTGAAGGTATGAATATATACAGTACTGATTTTCAGTTAGGTAGAGAAGCCCGTTTCAGGCTTCTTAATCTATATAACGGACAATTCGGTATATCTGGTATACATTCATATTTATTTGCCTTGATAGCTCAATGGTAGAGCACGCGGCTGTTAACCGCGGTGTTGCAGGTTCGAGCCCTGCTCGAGGCGCTGAAGAGATTCGAGCAATTGAAGATCTTCTAAATTACAGCGTACATCTGCTGGTTTTCGGCTCCGTGGTCAAGAGGTTAAGACATCGCCCTTTCACGGCGGTAACACGGGTTCGATTCCCGTCGGAGTCACTATTATTAATATGGTGCCATAGCCAAGCGGTAAGGCAAAGGTCTGCAACACCTTGATCACCAGTTCAAATCTGGTTGGCACCTCGCTGAAGGTTCCCCGGAACCCTTGTAAATCAAGGGCTCCGGGGGATTTTTTAGTTACGCAGAAAGGACGTAAGTCTGCGTAATCCGTGTATGGTATAATGAATAGAACGACACTTTTTTGCTGATTTGGAGTACAGATGACTTGAGAATATGATGACCAGAGAATATATTGAGATTACAGATTTTGAAGATCCCAGACTGGATGTATTTGCAAGGCTGAATGAGACGCAGCTCCGCCATTATTATGAGCCTGATGGAGGTCTTTTTATCACAGAATCACCAAAAGTGACAGAGCGGGCGCTCAGGGCGGGATGCCAGCCGGTATGCGCCCTTGTGGAAAGAAGCCAGGCTTTGGGAGAAGCCGCAGGCGTTCTGGAGAGTATGCCGGATATTCCGGTTTTCACAGGTTCTTCCGATGCAATACGCAAGCTGACAAATATCCCGATGACGAGAGGTCTTCTATGTTGCATGAAAAGGCCCGGGTTGAAGAATGTTGAAGAGTTGACGACGGGTATGCGGCGCATTGCTGTGCTGGAGAATGTGACAAATCCAACCAATGTGGGGGCAATCATTCGTTCCGCGGCGGCCCTTGGGATGGAGGCTGTTCTTTTAAATCACGCGTGCAGCGATCCTTTTTATCGCAGAGCAGCAAGGGTGTCTATGGGAACGGTATTTCAGGTGCCCTGGACCTATCTGGAAAACTCGAATATGCCAAAAGGCATGCATTATGTCAGGATGCTTCAGTCTCTTGGGTTTAGGACAGCAGCCCTGGCTCTTCGAAAGGACACAGTCAGTATCTCCGATCCCTGTCTTGCAAGGGAGGAGAAGTTGGCGGTGATCCTGGGCGCAGAGGGTGACGGGCTTACGGATGAAACGATCGATCTGTCTGACTATACGATTAAAATTCCTATGGCGCACGGCGTGGATTCTCTGAATGTAGCTGCGTGCAGCGCGGTAGCCTTCTGGGAACTCTCTATCCATTGACCTATACTGAAGTCACGGGTATTGCAAGGTGAAGAATAAAAAGGGTTGCGGTGTCTTATGAAAACAGGATTTAACAGAGAGAAACTCTTTCGCATGGTGTCTGTCGGTGTGGTGGATGAGCCGGTCAATCAGGCCTATGACTTCATCAGTACGTCCGCACTGCTTATGAACCTGGCGGCGAGTATCATGTTGACTTTCGAGAATATGCAGGCGAAATATGGAGGGGTCCTGACCGCTATCGAAGCTGGCACGGTATTGTTTTTCGGAATAGACTATGTGCTGCGGCTGATGACAGCGAATTATCTGTACCCGGAGTCAAATGAATGGGATTCCCTGGTGCGGTACGTTTTTTCATTTTCCGGTATTATTGATCTGCTGTCATTTCTTCCATATTATCTGCCTGTGTTTTTCCCTTCAGGTATTGCAGTTTTCAGAATGTTCCGGGTGGTCAGGATCTTCAGGCTCTTTAGAATCAATGCCTACTACGACTCTCTCAACGTTATTACGGAGGTTATCGCAAGTAAGAGACAGCAGCTCCTGTCCTCATTTTTCATTATTCTGACATTGATGCTGGCTTCGAGCCTTTGCATGTACAGCCTCGAGCACGAGGCACAGCCGGATGTGTTTAAAAATGCCTTCTCCGGAATCTGGTGGTCTGCGTCGACATTGCTGACAGTCGGTTATGGCGATATTTATCCGGTCACAACCATGGGAAGAGTGTTCGGTATCTTCATTACGTTTCTGGGTGTCGGAATGGTCGCCATCCCCACCGGTATTATTTCCGCCGGATTCGTTGAGCAGTATCAGCAGTTCAAAAGGTTCGGCGACTACGGTATGGAACAGGACATCCGTTATATACAGATATCCCTGACCATCAGGGACCGGTGGGTTGGGCGGTCGATCAGGAGCCTGGGGCTTCCCCGCGGCAGTATGGTCGCGGCTGTCCAGCGCGGTGACCAGCTGATCATTCCCAATGGAGACGTGGTACTTACGCCCGGTGATGTGCTGATGATTGCTGCGGAACAGATTACCAAGGGGATTCCCATGCGTATACAGGAGATCATCCTTCGTAAAAATCATCCCTGGACGGGAAGCTCCATCCGGGATCTTGATATGTCTCGGCAGAGTTACATTATCATGGTAAAACGGGAAGGAACGGCACGCATCCCTGACGGAGAGATGGTCTTACAGGAAGGAGACCAGATTTACGTTCTTTCCAAAGAAAAGAGAAAACGTATCGAAGACTGAGAAATGGAGAAAATATGCTTCAAGCTGTTATTTTTGATATGGACGGTACCCTGCTGGATTCTGAGATCATTCATTACATTGTGATCCGTGACATCCTCAAAAGGGAAGTCGGCATCGATATGCCCATGCAGGACTACATGAAATACTGCGGAATTCCCGACGAGAAAATGTGGCCCATGATCCTGGAGGAGACGGACAGCACGTTTGTGGATGCCCTGGCGGAAAGATGGGGAATAGAGGAGCTTGCAGAAGAAGGTGTCAGTACAATGTCTGCGGAGCTGGAACGTCTGCACTGGGAGGAATATGATCTTTATATCGAGAAAAACGGTGTAAAACCCTTTCCGGGGGTCAGGGAGCTCGTGGTTGCTCTGCGAAAAGAAGGAATCCGGATTGCGGTGGCCACCGGGTCCATTATTCGGATCGTGCAGAAAAATCTGGTACTGTTGGATATTGCAGAGTTTGTTGAAGCAACGGCCACGTCGGAGGATTGCAGCAACGGAAAACCGGCACCGGATGTCTTTTTGCTGGCAGCGAAGAAGCTGGGGGTCGAACCCGAAAACTGCCTGGTCGTCGAGGATGCCGGGAACGGTCTTCTGGGTGCAAGGCGGGCAGGTATGACCTGTGCGGGTTTTGAAGGTTCGGAGCTTCCTTCGGATACCGCACTGGCGCCCGTGACATTTTCAGATTACCGGAAGGTGACAGTGGAAGACCTGCGGAAATGGCATCTGGAACAATCTGTCAAATAAACTGATATCTCCTGCAAAAAAACAGAAACATGAAACGGAAACGGGGAACAGGAGTTAAAAAGGAAGTTGGAACATAAACAGGTACAGAATCAGGAACGGTAAAAAACAGGTACAAAAGTAAAAAAAGAAACAGGAGCGGTTCTGAATGAGTCTTGTCCGGCTCATTCGGAACCGCTCCTGTTTTGGTATGACACGGCAGGTCCTATGTGATTATCTGTCTTTAATATGCCCGAGTGTTGTAGAGCCTGCCGCTGTGAAAAGGCCCTGAAAAGACGCTCATGTCTGTCATGTCGTACACAGCCTGCTCCTCGGGTGTGAGGGCAGTATAGTCGTAGAAGGCCCGGAGAAGAGGAATGTAATCGAAGGTGCCGGGCCAGACGCCGCAGTCCTTGAGAACCCGGATCGTGTTCCCGAAGGAGGGGTAGACGGGGCAGCTGACCGAGAGATCTGTGAGCGCCGGCAGGCTGTCGTCCCAGCGGGTATTGTCGGCTGCCACGTCGGAGGTGAAGAGGACTGTGGCGAAGGGAACATTTTCACGGGCAAAGGCGTAGGTAAAGCTGTCTAAGTCTGTGAGGTATGCTTCGCGAAAGGCTTCATATTGCTCTGAGGTCAGCTTAGCGGTGCGCTGATCTTGTCCGTTCGTGCATTCGAGAAGAAAGCTTTCCGGCATACTGCGCAGGATGTCGTCATGATATATGTTGAAGGATCCTTCCCGGTAGCTTTGGGTATCGACCACGGCGGACATCATTGCGGGATCCATGGTGGAGGGGAGGACGAACCTGCGTGAAATGGTTTTCCCGCTCTTCATGTGGTAGACCACGAGAAAATCAAACTCTTCATAGGGGCAGGGGATCCCCTTCGCATTGATGGGGACGGGTTTTGTGCCCGGACCGGCATTCTGATTGACATCGGTCCCGGTGCCCGGGTCAGTGCTTGAAACAGTGCCGGTTCCGGTGTCCGATTCAGTGCCTGCGTCAGCGCCGGTACCGGCATCCGGGTCAGTGCCTGTCTCAGGTTCGCTCCAATCCGGCGAGGCGGCTTTTTTACGGGTAAATTCCTGGCCGTAGGAGGCGATCGCGATGACATCGTCCACATTTTTCAGATGCATGTATTTTTCGCCGAATACATCTTCAGAGACCTGCTCTCCGTCCTCAGTGCAGAAAGAGTAGTTGCTGCTTACGCAGACCAGGGCGGCGTCTTCTACCTTGCCGGCATCAGGAATGAAGCGGTCGTAGCCTGTGATGTCGAAGGCAAAGCCCATATAGATCAGGAGGGCAAGCACGATTGCGATGACAATTTCCAGCGGGCGGCGGAAAAGGGCGCGGAAGTCATAGTCGTAGATGATCTGCATGATGCAGGCGGTAATGACGGTAAACAGCAGCATCCAGATGACAGAGATGATGACCCCGCGGCCGGTCCGGATGGATGCGAACAGGAGGCCTGTAAAGAGACCAATCATCAGCGACATGGCGATGCGGACCACGGTTTTTACGGGTACAAAGACGACCGCAGTCCCGGCGCGTTCATTTTTGCGCAGACACCGGCAGATCCAGGCCAGCAGGAAATACAGGACAGCCAGAGCCAGCAGACGGAGAACCGTTTCCAGGGTAGAGTTTCCCTCAAAGTACTGCGCAATGGGGGAGAAAACGCAGTTTGAAAACAGAGTGCCGGATCTGTCGCTCCAGGTCGCATAGAATACGCTGCTATAACCCTTCAGCATAGCTCTGAACTCTATTTCGTAGAGGAGCAGGACACAGAAGGCCAGGCAGGAGACGATCACGTTTCCGGTAAGCATGGTGCTGAGCACGCCAAGGGCGTAGACCGCAATGAAAAAAGCAATGTTTTTTGCCGATCCATGTAATATATCCATCAGGACAGCATGGTCGAGGGCGCCGAAGCCGTTTGCAATGAGGAGTCCGATCGCCAGTGTGACAATATAAGAAATAATAAAGTAGAGGAAGCTTCCTGCGCAGATGTCAAAAAAGCGCTGTCCACGGGGGACCGGGAGGCTTTCATAAAAATCGACTTCGCGGCGGCTGTGCAGCCAGGAGAATCCCTCAATTGCCAGCATGGCGGCGAGCGGCAGCCCGATCACGAGGAAGGAAACATTATCTTTGCCCAGTAAAGAAACAAGAGACTCCTGGAGATACCCTGTTGTCTTCGCAGCGGAATAGTGGAAGTATGCCGCCTCCTCGAGACAGTTGCTTAACAAGGTCGCAGTACAGACGATGTGGTAGATCAGGTAGCTGAGAAGAGTCAGCGCGATCGGCCACAATCTCCGCCTGGCAAGTTCTCTCTGTCGTACCAGAAAACCCGCAGGCCTGCGAGGCTTTTTGGGCTCCCCGCTTTTTATATATTCTGCCCCGGACAGCTTTTTGTCCGCGATTTCCGGCGCAGCCGTGTCTGTATTGACGGCCGTGTCCGTATTGCTGGCCGTGCCTGCATTGTTAGTCGTGTCTGTATTGCTGGTCATGCCTGCATTGCCAGTCGTGCCTGTATTGAAATGTTTGGGATTCAGTTCAGTTGAGGATGAAGTTCTTGATGTCATATCCGATCACCTCCGTTTCACTGATGAAGATCTCCTCCAGCGTGAGCGGAAGGAGCTCGAAAAAGACTGTGTCAATGTTGTCGAACCGGGACTGGATTTCCCCGGCGGATCCCCGGACCGTCATGGTATGCAGTCTGCCCCGGACCTTATTTTCCAGAAGTTCAAGACCGGCCAGGGCTTTTTCTGCATCCGCTTCGTCCTCAAATACGCACTGGACTTTCTGCAGGCCGAGTTTCATGGAAGCCAGGTCGCGGGAGAGCAAAAGGCCGCCCGCATGAAGAAGGCCGACATGGTCGCAGATGTCCTCCAGTTCCCGCAGGTTGTGGGAGGCGATCACCGGAGTCAGCCCCCGCTCGGACATATCGTTTGCGAAAAGACTCTTCACTGCCTGGCGCATGACAGGGTCCAGTCCGTCGAAAGTCTCGTCACACAGCAGAAACTGTGCGTTGGAGCATAGGCCGCAGAGCAGGGCCAGCTGTTTCTTCATACCGCGTGAATAGTTCTGAATGCGGCGTTTTGGATCCAGTGAAAAATCCTTTAGCAGCCTGTCAAAGCGGACTGTGTCAAAATCCGGATATACGGTCCTGTAAAAATTGAACATTTCCAGGGCGCTGCCGTTGCGGAAGAACCAGGGATCATCCGGTATAAAAAACAGATTCTGCAGGACAGCCGGATTGTTATATACAGGCTGTCCCGAGAGTTCGATCCCGCCACTGTCCTGACGGAGGATCCCGCTGATCATCCGCAGCAGGGTGCTCTTGCCTGCACCGTTCGTTCCGACCAGACCGAAAACCTGACTGTCTTCAATCCGAAGGGAGACATTATTGACAGCGGTGATCGTACCGAATCTTTTTGTCAGATTTTTGATTTCAATCATTTTTTGTATTCTCCTTCCATCCGCATTCCCGAAGAAGCTGTGCGGGGTCGATCCCGATTTCCTTTGCTTCTTTTAAAATGGCGGACAGCCGTTCTGCCAGCTCCGCCCGCTTCTGTGCATGCAGATCCGAATCGCCGCGCACAAAGCTTCCCCTTCCTCTGACGGAGTAGAGGAAACCCTGCCGTTCCAGTTCCGCATAGGCACGCTGTACTGTGTTCGGGTTGGTGGACAGCTCCATGGCCAGTTTGCGGACAGAGGGCATCTGTTCGCCCGGTGCCAGTACTCCCTTCAGGATCAGGAGTTTATAGCGCTCGGTAATCTGCTCGTAAATCGGCCGACTGTCTTGATAATTGATCCAATTCAAAACGCGCCCCCTTTCTGCGCTGTACATCGGATGTGGTTGTTTGTATTAACTGTATTAAGAATATTAATACAGTGATGCAACTGTGTCAACATTTTTTTCTTGCCTGAAGGAGGGAGACACAGAACCGTCCCCTGTCCCCTCCCTCCCTGTCTTCTCCGGTGATCGGGAAGAAATACGTTTTCAGCTTTCGAAAATGTTTCTATACGTGGTATACTTTTGAGGAGAAAGAAAGACAGGGCCACTTTTTTCGTGGATGTTTTCATAAAAGCATACGAGGAGGTAAAGATATGCTCAAGAATCCTGAACAGACAAAGAACAAGATCGTGCAGTGGATTCGTGATTATTTTGCGGCAAACGGACCTGCCTGCAGTGCCGTCATCGGCATCTCGGGCGGCAAGGACTCCAGTGTGGCTGCTGCACTGTGTGTGGAAGCACTGGGAAAGGATCGCGTTGTCGGCGTCCTGATGCCTCGCGGCGTACAGCCGGATATTTCGGACAGCCAGCTGCTGGTTGATACACTGCAGATTCCTTATGTTGTGGTTAATATCGGAGATGCGGCGGATGCCCTGGAGCGGACACTGGAGAGCAATGAAAAACTGCAGCAGATCTGCGGCAGGACAGAGATGGCCCGCGAAGCAAAGATCAATATGCCCCCCCGGATCCGCATGGCCACACTGTATGCGGTCGCTCAGAATCTGCCCAACGGCGGGCGGGTGGTCAACACCTGCAATGCTTCTGAGGATTACGTCGGATATTCGACGAAATACGGTGATGCGGCAGGCGATTTCAGCCCTATGTCAGAATTGCTGGTGCATGAAGTTCTGCAGATCGGTGATGTACTGGGTCTGCCGGAACAGCTGGTCCGCAAGACACCTTCCGACGGCTTGAGCGGTATGAGTGATGAAGATAAACTGGGATTCACCTACAAAATGCTGGACAATTATGTCCTGACCGGTGAGTGCGAGGACGCGGAAAAGAAGGCCCGGATCGACCGTCTCCATATGCTGAATCTGCACAAGCTTCGCCTGATGCCCAAGTTTGAACTGGGAGAAGGCGACCGTTGATCCGTAACGAGAAGACATTCAAGACTCGCAAGCGAGTCTTGAATACAATAACCGTATCCTCGTCAAGCACTATATCGCGAATGCCGGAGACTGGGTTGAGGATCATCATATTGTAAATGAAAAAGCAGCCGTCATGAGCTGTCCGGAAGGGCATCCGTGAGGGCTGCTTTTGACTTGTAACAAATGCACAATTGTAAAAAACAATTTTTGTTAAAAACAGAGAAATGAAGAAAAGATGAAAAAAATATGAAAAAACGGTATTGCAAACGTTTCCAAAAAATGCTACCATAAATGCATGGAAACGGTTCCATTTATTTTTTACAAGGCCTTGGGAACGGTTCCATGGTTGCGGATATTCTCTCTGCATCCTGCGTCGAAAGACTGCGGGAGAGAAACTGCGTTCCGTTTATGAGAGACAAAAAGCAGATACATTGAAAGCGGTGCGCGGGGAGCGGAAAGAAGGAACAAACCCGGTGAATCCCGGGAAAACACCTTTCATTTTTTTTTCAGGGAGGAAAGACTATGAGAAAGAAACTGGCCAGTATTTTGGCGTGTGCGACAATCGCTGCAACTGTACTTGCAGGCTGCGGCGGCAGCAGTTCCGGCGGCAGTGCAGCTCCGGCCGGCAGCACGGGTGCAGCAGCTGCAGCGAATGCAGGCGCGGGTTCCGTGTATTATCTGAACTTTAAACCGGAAGCAGATCAGGCATGGAAGGATCTGGCTGCTACTTATACAGAGGAGACCGGCGTACCGGTGACTGTCGTTACAGCAGCTTCCGGCGAGTACGAGACCACTCTGATGAGTGAGATGGCCAAGTCCGATGCACCTACACTGTTTCAGGTAAACGGCCCTGTAGGCCTTGCAAACTGGAAGGATTACTGCTATGACCTGACAGGTTCAGAGATCGTGGGCAACCTGACTTCCGATGCGTTTACACTTAAAGACGGTGACGCAATCGACGGTGTCGCTTATGTCATCGAGTCTTACGGTATTATCACCAATGTCAGCCTTCTGGAGAAAGCCGGCTACAAGCTGGAGGATATCAAGAGCTTTGACGACCTGAAGAAGATCGCGGATGATATTCAGGCCCGCAAGGATGAGATCGGCGTCAAGGGCGCTTTCGCTTCCACCGGTATGGACGCTTCCTCCGACTGGAGATTCAAGACCCATCTTGCAAACCTTCCCATCTATTACGAGTACAAGGCAGACGGTATCGACAACACAGATGCGATCAAGGGAACCTATCTTGACCAGTACAAGAACCTCTTTGACCTTTACATCACAGACTCCACCTGCGATCCCAAGGAGCTTTCCTCCAAGACCGCAGATGACGCAAGAGCAGAGTTCATGGACGGCGAGGCTGTCTTCTACCAGAACGGTTCCTGGGAGTACAGCTCTCTGGCTGAGAAGTTCTCCGATGAAGAGATCGCTATGATTCCCATCTACTTTGGCGTAGATGACGCAAACGAAGGTTTGTGCACAGGTACTGAGAACTATTGGTGTGTCAATGCGAAAGCTTCCGAGGA
>ONXK01000054.1 GCA_900321785.1 uncultured Lachnospiraceae bacterium
AAGGAACTGGTCATTATTCCGGATGCGGTCCACACCGACCTGTATGACCGCAAGGACATCATCCCCTTTGACAAGATCCAGCATTTCTTTGAGGAATATTTAAAGTAATTATTTTGCTCTAACAGGATTCAATTACAGCATGATTTCAACTACAGCAGAATTCAACTACAGCATGAATTCAACTACAGCATGATTTCAACTACAGCAGAATTCAACTACAGCAGGATTCAACTTCAGCAGGATTCAACTACAGCAGGATTCAACTTCAGCGGTTTGAAGAGATGCGCGAGCGCGGGACGCGCGAAGCAGCGCGGAGTTTTTATCATACATGTTTGCGGGCACCTGCCCATGGACGGAAGCTTGTATGCCGGAACCTGTTCTGGATGATATGTATGTTCCGGGCGGAATGTAAAGGAAAAGATTATGAAGACATTGAGCCTGATTCTGGGTATGATCGTAATGCTGACTGCAGGCTGCGGAGCGCAGACGTCCCCGGCTTCGGCTCCTTCGGCAGCGCAGACGTCCCCGTCACAGGTACAGACTGCAAATGGCGCTGAAGAGGAGAAAGATGCAGCCCGGATGCCTGAAGCCGATACAAGTGCAGACACAGAAACGGTTTTAGACACCCCGGCAGACGAAGCAATCACAGAAACTGCGGAGGCGTCAACCGCCGCAGCCGGCGAGGAGAGTCAATCAGCTGATAATAAGACAAAAGGAGAGGAAAATACTATGCGTCTATTGATCGGAGAGAGAGAAGTGCCCGTTGCATGGGAAGAAAATGAATCTGTTAAGGCGCTGCAGGATCTTTGCCCGCTCACGATCCGGATGTCCATGTACGGCGGCTTTGAGCAGGTTGGTTCGATCGGGCAGAGCATCGTCCGTGAGGATGTAGAGACAGTCACAGACTCTGGAGACATCGTTCTTTATTCGGGCAATCAGATCGTCATTTTTTATGGTTCCAACTCCTGGGCGTATACAAGGCTGGGACATATTGACCTGTCGGAGCAGGAAATGCGTGACTTGCTCAGCGGCGGAGACGTGACCATCACGCTGGAAAAGTGATAAGAGCAATGACATAAAAGAAATGACATAAGCGGAAAAATGTCAAAAGAGTAAGCAAGCGGACCTTACTGTCGTAAAAAGGCAGGAGCATAGCACAAAAATGTATTGTGTTATGCTCCTGTCGCTTTTTTGTTATTATTCCATACGCTTCATGACGCTCATGTAGGCGGGGCGGAGGATCTTGCCCATACCGACAATCTCCTCGAGACGGTGTGCGCTCCAGCCTGTGATTCTGGCCAGGGCGAAGAAAGGGGTATACAGTTCAATCGGAATGTCGAGCATGTCGTAGACAAATCCGCTGTAGAAGTCGACGTTGGGACTGACGCCCTTGTAGATCTTGCGCTCTTTTGCAATGACCCTGGGGGCGATATCCTCAATTTTTTTGTAAAGCATCAGGTCTGTCTCACGCCCTTTTTCTACGCAGAGGCGGTCGACGAATCTCTTGAAGACGCGCTCACGGGGATCGGAGAGAGAATAGACCGCATGGCCCATTCCATAGATCAGTCCCTTGTGGTCAAATACGCTTCCCTTGATCATCCTGGTCAGATACTTTTCAATTTCCTCATCGTCGCTCCAGTCATGGACATTTTCACGGATATTATCCATCATTTCCATGACTTTCAGGTTTGCTCCGCCGTGCCTGGGACCCTTGAGGGAAGACATGGCTGCCGCGATGGTCGCGTAAGTATCGCTTCCGGAGGATGTGACGACTCTGGTTGTAAAGGTGGAGTTGTTTCCTCCGCCGTGCTCCATGTGCAGCATGAGCGCGGCCTGAAGGACCCTTGCTTCCGTGGTCGTAAACTGTTTGTCCGGCCGCAGCATCATCAGGATGTTTTCCGCGGTGGACATCTCCGGATCAGGCCGGTGGATGTACATGCTCTCCATATTCTCAAAGTGGTTGTATGCATGGTATCCGTAAATCGCCAGCATGGGGAAGGTGGCGATCAGCATAATACTCTGACGGATGACATTTCCCAGATCTGTCCGCTGTGCATAAGGGTCGTAAGAAGCCAGGGTCAGAATGCTGCGGGTCATGGAATTCATAACGTCTTTGGTCGGCGCCTTCATAATGACATCCCGGACAAAGTTGGTCGGAAGATCCCGTGCCTCGGAGAGAATCTTCAGAAAATTTCCACGCTCCTCTTCATTGGGCAGTTCGCCGAAGAGAAGCAGGTAGGTGAGTACCTCATAGCCGAACCGGTCTTCCCCGAACATTTTGATCAGCCTCTCCACCGTATAGCCTCTATACCAGAGTTCGCCGTCAATGGGAATCCTTTTCCCGTCCTTTTCTTCAAATGAATTGATCTCGGAAATATTTGTCAGGCCGGTAAGTACGCCCTTTCCGTTGATGTCCCGAAGGCCCCGATTGACCATATATTTTTTAAACAGTTCATCGGATATCGTATCATTTTTTACCGTTCTTCCCATCTGAGAAAGGGAGTAGTCATATATGTTTTTTTCAAATCCCATAGGACCTCCTTTCTTACATGACAATGATTATTATTTATCGCGCGAGCCGGCAGATTTATAGCAGAAGTGGGATCAATTTGCGATAAAGAAAGCCTGCTCCATCGCATAGGACCGGCGGACGAATATAGGATCTCGTGTCTTATCTGCCGGGAAATCAATTATATCGTCTGTTCTTTTTTGCGTCAATGCTTTATTACGTAACAGTTCAATGTAATGAAATCAAGGCGATGTGTCAGGAGAGACAGCGGAGACAGTGGAGACAGGGGGACAGAGACAGGGGGACGGTCCTTTTGTCACATCCGGGGATGTGACAAAAGGACCGTCCACTTGTCTCTGCGTCCCCCGCCCGTCCACTTGTCTCTGCGTCCCCCGCCCGTCTCCCTGTCTCCGTCAGGAAAGCAGTGGACATGTGATCATTTTATAGACCTTCACTGAGCGGGGAGCCAGATAGGTAAGGCTCTTGGCTGTTTTCCCGCCGTTGGCAAGAGCGTTGAAGCATTTTGCGCCGGCAGCGTCCGGTAAAACGGCCTCCTCTTCAGGAGCGGTGTTTATTGCCAGCTGAAAACAAAGTCCTTCGGGCAGGGCCGGCAGATAAAAAACCTGGGGCTCCCAGTATACATTGATCGCGAGGACGATAATATCATCCTGCGAGACAATGCTGGAAAAAGAGGCAGGGAAGACTTCTTTACCGGATAAGGAGGAGGAGAGGCCTTCTTTACCGGAATCCGCATTATGCTTTTTTGAGCCGGAATACATGACTCCAAGTACCTTTGAATCCGCAGAGGGAGGCAGGACCTGAACATCCGGAAAACCCAGGGAGCATGTTCCGTGTGTGCGTCGTATTACGGGGTGGTCGTTTCGAAAAGAAAGCAGAGCCTGTACATAATCGTGAAAATCCCGGTTTTTGTCCAGATCATTCCAGTCCAGCCAGGACAGTTCATTGTCCTGGCAGTAAGCATTATTATTGCCGTCCTGGGAATTCAGGAATTCATCACCCGAAAGGAGCATGGGGGTACCGCGGCTCAATAACAGGACCGCCATCGCATTTCGCATAAGCTTTCGTCGAAGAGCCTTAATATCTTCATCCTCCGTCCGGCCTTCTATGCCGCAGTTCCAGCTTCTGTTGTCATTTGTGCCGTCTGCATTTTCCCAACCGTTTTGTTCGTTGTGCTTTTCCGAGTAGGAATACAGGTCATTCAATGTAAAGCCGTCATGGCAGGTGAGAAAATTCACGGAAGCCCGCAGCCCACGCTTTTCCGGATCATAGATGTCACGAGACCCGGTGATCCGTGTTGCCCGTTCCACTCCGCCCAGCGCCCCCTGTAATTAAAGCCGCCGATCTGGTAGAGGCCGCCCGCGTCCCATGCCTCTGCGATCAGCTTCACATCCGAGAGGATCGGATCGCAGGCAAGCCGCTCCAGTAATGGCGGGTTGGCCATAGGCGTTCCATCTTCATTTCTTCCCAGAATACTGGCAAGATCAAAGCGAAAACCATCCACATGGTATGCTGTAGTCCAGTATCGCAGACTATCCAGAATCAAGTCCTGAACCACCGGATGGTTGCAGTTCAAGGTGTTTCCGCAGCCGCTGAAGTTATAGTATTTTCCTTCCGGTGTCAGAAGATAATAGATGTTGTTGTCAAACCCCTTGAATGAGAACATGGATCCGTTTTCATCGCCCTCAGCAGTGTGATTATAGACGACGTCCAAAATGCACTCCATGTTGTTCTTGTGAAGCTCCCGGATCAGTGTCTTAAGTTCTGTCCCTTCGTCGTTGAATTCAAGAGTGGAAGCGTAGCTGGTGTTGGGCGCAAAGAAACAGACAGGGTTATAGCCCCAATAGTTTAAAAGCCGTTCTCCCTTGTATGTCCGTTCATCGGCGCTCTCATCAAACTCAAACACCGGCATCAGCTCTACAGCATTTACTCCCAGCGATTTTAAATAGGGGATTTTTTCCCTGAGCCCGAGGAAGGTCCCCGGAGCAGAAACTCCGGAAGAAGGGTGCTGCGTGAAACCGCGGACATGCAGTTCATAGATGACCAGATCCTCCATTCGGATTTTCGGAAAATGTTCGTTCTCCCAGTCAAAACTGCTGCGCACGACGCGCGCTTTATAAAAGCCCTTGTTCTTTACACCCCAGACACTCTGTCCCGTCACGGCTCTGGCGTAAATATCCAGTAATATTTTTGAAGAATCAAACAGCAGACCCTTTTCCGGTGCCCACGGCCCGCTGACACTGTAAGCGTATTCAAATTCTTTGATATCCAGACCGAATACGATCATAGACCAGACCTGACCGATCCGGTACTGGTCTGGGAAGGGAATCTGCGCATAGGGAATATCCCCCTCCCGGTGGAACAGAAGGAGGGTGACCGATTCAGCGCCTGCGGAATGAACTGTAAAGTTTACCCCGCCCCGAATCGCGTGGGCGCCTTTCAGTTCATATATGCCGGGACGGACATAAAAACCTCCGGACTGATCCAGGGGTACCAGGCGCAGTTCGCCGGTGGACGTAGTCCAGGTATTGATATAATCCGATTCTTTCATATCAGAAAACCCATTTGTTTTATTCATTGTTCCACCTTAAACAGGAATAACAGCACATGGAAACAGAAGACATGCATTATTTTTATTTATTTTTGCATTCTCAGACCAACGCTTTGCAAACAGTTTTCGGAGTCTGCAAAACAGGGAGGAACTTTCCGGATGGAAAGAACCTCCCTGTTTTCAATGAAAAAGATGAATGATAATAAATGCCTGGAACGGCAAGTGTTAAATGCCTGGAGCGGCAAGTGTTAAAGGCCGAGAGCGGCAAGAGCGATAAACAGGAAACAGGTGATAAAAGGAATGGCGATCTGCGTGATCGCAATGTCGTAATATGCTTCTTTGTGCGTCATCTTGCAGATGCCGAGCAAGGTGATCTGGGCGCCCTGATGAGGCAGGGTGTCCAATGTGCCGGCTGCAATTGTAGCAATACGATGCACATAAGGGAGTTTGGCGCCGATCGATATGTAGGTGTCCGTCAGGGCGTTAAAGGCGACTCCCATGCCTCCGGATGCAGAGCCGCAGGCGCCGGCGCAGATCGCCACGGTGATCATGACGAACAGCAGAGGGGACATATTAAGCCCCTTCAGAAGAGAAACAAGGTTCTCAAAGCCGATCGTTTCCTTTACGACGCCGCCAAAACCGACTACGATCGCAGTGTTGAGAATAGACACATTCGAGTCTGCAGCACCCTTATTGAATACTTTGATCCAGGACCGGAAGCCGCCCTTCACGCGTTTGAACATCAGTATTGTTGCGAGGGCTACGCCGGCAAAGACGGATGTTTCTACAGGAATGCGGAATGCGTTAAAGAGGATCAGAATAAGGGCAATAGGGATCAATGCAATGAGCCAGTGGGGAAGATCGTCTTTTTCCCGCAGACTCAGTTCATCCTCAGAAAGCTGGTGCTTGAGACGGGTGTCATAGAAAGTGAAGCCGTTTTTGGTAAATTTCCTGGTCCTGAACTCCAGCCACACAAAAATCAATATGAATTCAACAATGGAGACAATTAAGGACGGAGCCAGTGCGGCGGTAGAGGGAGTACCGAGATTTCGCATTGCAATAACGTTCTGTATGGAAGGTGACCCCGGAGCTGTCATGGAAACCGTCCAACAGCCGGCAGATATAGAGGCCGGTATCAACCGCCTTGTTATGTCTGCCTCTCTGAAAAGATTCAGGGCAATGGGGTAGACGACGAAAAACACGACGAAGCCGCTGACGCCGCCATAGGTCAGGACACAAGTGATGATAAAAATGATCGGTGCTACAAATTTTCCTTTGCAAAAGCCCGCGATCCAATGGGCAATGGATTCTGCGGCGCCGGTATATTGATATACAGCGCCGAATAAGGCACCCACAAAGAAAACCAGAAAGTAACTGCTGACATACTCTGCCGCGGCAGGCATGAACATACTTGTGAGTCCCTCCAGGATCGTGATCCTGCCTGCGGAAAACTGACTGAGCAGTATTACGAAGACAGAAACCAGGGGAGCCAGAATCAATGCACTTACCTGCAGAAAAGCAAGTATGCCGAATAGTATCAGCGCAATAAACAGGACAGCAATACCCAAATGCATACCTTAGACCTCCGTATGATATTTCTCAACATTTAATACAGCTGAGGAAAACATAGCATACAGGGGGTAACAAACCACAAACACGAATTGTTTACGAGGCGAATTATTTCTGTGAATTGAATTGATTCCGTGAATTTTTTCTGGAGGCATACAAAAAGCGGTCTGAAGTCATAGACTTCAAGGCCGCTTTTGCAGGATTGACAAGACGGAGTTACTCTTACCGGTTTTTGAACTTTACACCGTGAAATATGTATATGAATAAGGAATTCTATGTCCGAGGGATGGAGACAGTGACGACAGTACCTTCACCTTCTTTACTGGTAATATTGAGAGAACCATTCAACACTGCCTTGATTCGGAAACGGATATTTTTAAGACCGGTAGAAGACCTTTTCTTTTGCCGGATTTCCTCATGGATCTGATCAACGTTGAATCCCACACCGTCATCTTCCACCTCTATGATCCATGCGTCATCGGTCTTTTTAGTGCGCAGAGTCACTGTGCCCCCTGTTTTGCCGCGTTTATGGATGCCGTGGCGGATGGCATTTTCGACAAGGGGCTGAATGCTCAGAGGGAGTACAAAAAAATTGGATTCCTGTATCTCGTATTTGACGTCGAGCTTCTTCCCCAGTCTCATTTTCTCGATATTTGCATAGGCACGGATATTTTTGAGCTCTTCTGAAAAAGGGATCGGCTTGTCGTTCTCCATCGCCCGGACACAGCTCCGGAGATGGACCATAAAATCACCCAATCTTTTAGCTCCTTGTCCTTTTTCTGCTGTTCTGTGAGATCATATATTACAGTGAAGACATGAAGATCACCGGTTGCCTTCTCCTGATACAGATAAAAGACTGCTCTGCATGGCTCTTCACCGTTATCTCCTGCATACACAGAAAAGGAGACCGTGGCGCGCATAGTCCCGTTTTGAAAGCAGCTGCGTAATTTGAAGAAACAAGATGATCCAGAAACCAATTCTGCAGACCATCGTACGATTTTACTTCCGTTAAATCAGGTAATTCCTCCCGCCACCGCAGCTTTTTGTTTTTTAAACCTACAGATTTCTCAAGTACCAGATTTCGGGAGAGGTTTGCCTCCAGATATGCGGAAGCGCTTGCAAGGACGGCTTCAAGATGATTATGTTCCTTTTGCTGCAGGGATCGGACTTCGTCTTCATGTGCAAGCTGCTGCCGGATCAGGTGATCGATATTCCTGATCCCCATCAGTATATGCATGCCGTCTTCTGCCTGCTGGAGAGTGGCGCTGAGCTGATGGTATAATTGTTTGTCAGCGTTCTGTATGCGGTAGACGATCCGATAATGTTTCCTGCATTCGACGCCTTTGACAAGAAGATCTCTCTGGAGCATATGCAGGACATAATCGCGGTCTTCTGGAGCAAGGATCCGGTTGATCCCTTCAGCCAGCTTGTCAAAGAAGCGAGTTCCTTCCCTTGCAAGTTCCAGTTCCTGGTAGGAAGTGCTTTGGTAGTATGTTTTATATTCTTCTGTTTCCAGGTTGATATCGTATATACTCTCGTAATTTTCGAATAAAGCTTCTGCCATCATCTTGTAGGTAACAGCGCTGCTTATTGTTTTTTCCATAGTATTGCATCCTTACACAAGCACATTAAACAGAGGGACATCTGAGAACAGCGTCTTCGCTTTAAAGAGAATATCATCTGCCCTGATATACTTCAATACAGGTGTCACTGTGATTCGCGTGCAATTCGCCAATGAGCCGCAAAGGAAGATTCAGCCGCTTCTCAACATTGATTCCAGCGTTGCGTCAGACAGTACATCCTCCAGGTTGTTTTGTATTTTTGTCAGGCTCTCTGCGTAATAGCGTGTGGGACCTGCATTTTTGTCAAAGAGTATAAACACCTTCATATTTCCCTCTACGGCTTCCCCTATGGATAAAATACTCTGCTGCCAGAAATCGACACCCGGATACAGAAGTCTTTCACCTTTTGCGCCGATTGCCGTATACAGCATGCCTTTTTCTTCAAGAGTGCTGCAGATTCTGTTAAATGCGGGTTTAGGGATTCCGGTGTCTGCCACTATGTCGGCCATCAAAACGCCTTTATTGTAGTTATCTTTTTGTATATGCTTCGCAGTACAAATCATGATACGCCAAGCATAGTCGGTATCTTTTTTCAACTGCATGCCTGCTATTCCTTTCCGAAGTCAATAACGAAAATATTTTCATAAGAACCTCTCTTAAAACATAGAAACTATCTTATAAAATCGAGGATAACGCTGGACAAACCGGGAAGCGCAATGGAGGCACGCAAAATCAAGACCGTTGCCTGAGCGGGGTAACGGCCTTGATGAGAGGGGAGTTGATATCTGTGAATGGCTGCTGTCCTCAACGGGGACGATTGCTGTTAATCGACAAGCAGATCTACTTCACCGGCAAAATCGCTGTTGATTACATAGTAGGCTTTGCGGTCTTCCGGCTTCAGGTAGACCCTGATGTCCTCCGGCGGATCTTCTCCCTTTTTTATAGAATCATAGTTCTCTCTGACCGCTTTTTCTACAGCATCGATTGAGATTTCTTTTCCATCATACTGCAGATAAATGGATTTCTGAGCCTCCTTTTTTTTCTCGTCAGACATAAAATATTTCCTCCTTTCAATTATGGCGACGGTTCCGGCTGTTACTATTGTTACTATTGGTGGGGGAGAATTGTATGTGCTTTTATAATACAAGTCCATAACAAACATGTTACGAATCCGGAAAAAGAAACATCTACCAACCGAAGGCAAACTTTTATTCCTGTTTGGCAGGAAAGATACGGGTAAAAATGGATAAATGGCCGCAAAATGTGTTAGTAACAGGTTACTTTGGCCTGATATAATTATTTCATTATCTAATTAAAATGTGATTGAAAAGTTACACACTGCAGGTCAGAGAAAGATAATGAGCAGTATAAATATTTAAAAAATTTATCAGTAGAAGAAATTGACAACCTGCCTCCGGGAAAGTTCTGCCCGGAGTTTTTTAGGATAACGAGGACATTGGTATGTGGTTTGTTGTGTATCAGGAAAGGCTGAGATATGAGGGCGATCATAGTTGACGATGAATATTTGATGATCCATAAATTTACCCGTCTGACTGCAGAACTTGACGATCTGGAACTAGTGGAAGGGTTTGACAATTCGGAAGATGCGCTGGAATATGTGAAACAGAATTCTGTAGAAGCCGCCTTTCTGGATATTGAAATGCCGGGGATTAACGGGATAGAGCTGGCAAAAAGATTGCGGGAATGCCGGAAGGATATTCTTATTGTTTTTATTACAGCGTATGAGGACTATATCTCGGACGCGAACGAGGTCAACAGCGATTATTATATTCTCAAGCCGTACACAAAAGAGACTCTGGAGAATGTGATGGAAAAGCTGCGGCTTTTGTCTGCCCGGCAGAAAAAAGAGATATATATACAAACCTTTGGGCGCTTTGTGGTTCGAAATAAAGGGGTCCCGGTCAGGCTCACAGGCAAAGCGAAAGAAATACTGGCCCTGGTTGTTACCAGGAGGGGCAAGGAGATCAGCAATGAAGAAATATACAGCACGATCTGGGAAGGGCGTCCATATAGTAATGCATGTATGAGTGTTTATTATAATGCGCTTCGGAGATTGAAAAATGCGCTCCGGAAAGCGGGGATTGAAGGAATTCTTGTATCTACAGTAAGGGGACAGACAGTAGATACAGAATTGTTCGATTGTGATTATTACTTATGGAAAGATAAGAAGCTGGAATCAGGACATCTTTTTGAAGGAGAATTCATGTCGGAATACTCCTGGGGGGAATATATACTGGCGACAATTCTGCGTGAGGACAGGGAAACTGTAAACAGGTAGTAAACCTCGTTTTTTTCACGCAAAAGGCACTAAAAAACAGCGCCCAAGTACCGGCCGCATGCATGAACGATTAAAAAAGACCTTTTACTGTGGTGTAAGACCATATGGAAGGTCTTTTTTATATGAAAAAAACAAGCAAATACAGCTGAAAACGACAGTAGTACGTTTGTGCAAAGAAGGTAAATTTGTTGAAGAGTTCTTATACATTGAGAGCGTTCTGTCAATAAGAAAAACAGCATTGCATAACGAAGGAGGATACTTATGCAAAGAAGAAAGTGGCTATCAAAACTGCTTGCGGCCGCACTTTGTCTACAAATGATTTTGGCCGCTGCCGGTCAGACAGGCAATGTATATGCCGCAGAAGGGACGGTTACAGAGGCTGTTCTTTCGGAGGATACAGCCAGGGATGATCCCGGGGAAGACAAGTCAAAAAAAGAGACCCCGGAGTCTCCCGAATCCGGAACGAAAGCTGCTGAAAGTGGAACTGCAGCTTCGTCGGTGAGTCAGGAAGAGGGGGCAGCAGCCAAATCCGAAACAGCGGAACCGGCACAGGAGGCGGAAACGAAAACAGAAGATTTGGAGGAAACTGCGGAATCCGGGGATGAAGAAGCAGGGCCCGGAGAATTAAAAGAAAAACCCACGGAAACAGAAGAGGAAGAGGAGCGGGTTGAAAGTACTGGTGGATCAGAAACAGTTGAAGAGACAGAAAAAGGCGTAAACGCGGTACCGGAAGATGCGCAGGAAAAAGCTGATGAAGCCGCTAAAGTGAAATGGAATACTGCGCCGATTACAGGGAAAAAATCAAAAGATGGCGTTATTGTAAGGGTTTCCGCGCCGGAGGGCAGTTTTCCGGAAGGGACAGAGTTAAGAATCAACGCCATCAATGCGTCTAAAACAAACGACATCGCGCGCTCTATTGATGTCGGACAAGAGGCAGTGGCTTTTAACATCTATTTTGTCTCTTCCAGGGGAGAAAAAGTGCAGCCGCGGGAAGGATACCATGTGGATGTACAGTTTGAAATAAGTGCGGACTCTCCTTTGGGCGACCCGGACGGGAAGGGGGCTGTACTGCGCGCCTATCATGTTGGTGACGGCGGAAAGGTAGAAAACCTTGGAGAAGAGGCGGCGCCGGAACAGGGCTCTGCACAGATGGAAATTCAGGCGAATAGCTTTTCTCCCTACATTATCATAAAAGAGACCAAGGAGGATAAAAACAGAGCCGGCCGCGACGCGGCTGTCAGTACAGATCTTGCGGACTTTCTTGTGAATGTTTCATTTAATGCGCCGACAGATGAGAACGGAAACTATATTATAAATCCGAACGAAACGTATGAGCTTGCGTTTTCTTTCCGCGAAAAGGAAGATCTTCAGTTTGATAATGAAGCAGATCTGGTCTATGAACTGCCGGAGGGACTGATCGCTCCGGATGTCAGTTCGACAAGCTTTGATATTAATATTGTGGACGATGAAGGCTCGGCGACAGTTTCCGGCAATACTTTTGAAGTGGCTGATGGCAGACTCATCGTCCGATTCAATCAGAGCGATCCGAACATAGAACGACTGAAGGCGCTGGCAAACGTTGCATTTCAGGCGCAGATTTCCGTCAGGATCAAAGAAGATGCCGGAAGTGTTGTTTTTAATTCTGATATTGAAAAGGAGTTTGTTTTTGACACATCCGCCGATCTTACAATTGACAAAGCCGTATCCTATAACATGGATACGGACACGGCGGACTACGTTATAAGGGTCACGTCTTATGGACATAACGAAAATGTTCAAATTCAGGATGTTATGACGGGAACTGCCCTTTCCATGAATAAAGATGTGACTGTGGAATCCAGTATTCACGGGATGCTGGATGTTTCTGTTGATTATGAATCTGTAGATAATGGTTTTATTGTCAATGTACCCGGGATGGACAACAATGAGGTTTTGACGATCCGATGCAGCGCAGCGGTGGATAATACAAAGATCAGTTCCAACGGAACGGTGGAGCAGACAAACAACACCGCACGTGTTACCAGTGATCAGGTTCCCGATGGAAAAGAGGCGAGTGCTGATTTTGCAGGAAAGGTCAATTTCCAGAAAGTTACAAAACGTGCTGCCGGAGAACCGGTGCAGTTAAGTGACAATCTCTATGAGCAGACCTGGACGATCCTGGTCAATGAAGACCATAAACTCCTGATGGGAGGAACGAATATTTATGACTGGATCGTACAAAACAGCAGGCCCTATATGGTCTTCTCCGGAGATGGGATCACAGTTCGCGTAACGAAAGAAAACGGGGAAACCGAGGAGCGGGCTGTCCCCTGGAGCGATCTGCATCTCTGGCAAAATGACAATGGCATATGGGGGTGGGGATATCTGCCGCCGGAATCGGACGGAAAGGCCTCTTATGAGATCATCTGTACTACGCTGATCAATTCCAGCGGTGCCCTGGGGAATCTTACCCTGATAAACGGTGCCCAGGTCAATAACTCTTATAATGAAGGTCAGACAACAGTGGGCGTTATAGGCGAAAATGTATTTGGGATCCAGAAAGAAGCTGTTGGCACAACGCCGACGGAATCGGAATGGAAGATCACGGTTACAGTGCCGGGTGCCGGACTGCCGGAGCTCCATATCATCGATGACTGCCCCAAACTCGAAGGACATACAAATATCGATTATTTCATAGAGGATTCAATGGAAGTCGACGGCCTTCTGGATGGAGAAAGCTGGAAGGTTGAGTCTGCCAACGAAGGAAGAACGTTTGTTGTCCGCTTTTATAAAAACGGAGAACAAAACGCTGCCAACAGCGGAGTGCTTCCGACACCGGACGGACAGCCGCGGGATATTGTGATCCGTTTTAAAACACAGGTCGATCAGGAATGGCTGGATATGGCCGCTGAAGACGGATATAATTCTTCCACATTTTACAGACATCGCAACTATGCTCGCGCATGGTCCGGTACTTATGCAACACAGACAGTAAACGCCTCTGTCATTCCCCTTAAGCCGGCATTTGTCAAAAACTTTGCAGAGCGCTCCGAGGTGGAAATTGACGGAGTGACCTACCCGGTGTTCCGTTACTCGCTCTCCTTATCCGGACTTGTGGAGGACGGGACCGTCATACATGACAAATTTGACACACAGTACCTGCGTTTCTATGAAGCAGACGGACTTGATATCCGGGGCGGAAGAAGCGCAAATGCGCTGAACAACACAAACGGAACCGCGACAGCATTCTCAACATCAGAAGGCATTGACATCACTGTAAGCAGCTTTCCGAAAAACAGTGACGGGAACATTTATCCTTATTACAGGATCTCGTATTCGCTGATCGTCAAAGACCAGGAGGCTCTGGCGGCACTGAATCAGGAGGCGGCTGATACACAGGGAGGCAAAAATCTGGATAATACTGCGTCCTGGGATGATCTTGAGTCAAGCAGAACTGTCAACTATACGTATTTCCCCTATGTTGATAAAGAACTGGTTTCGGCAGCTTCTGCGGACAATGATTATGTCGCTGAATTTAAGCTGATCATCAACAGAAACGCACAAGACCTGGATCCGACATCTGATACGCTGAATATTCAGGATACTCTCTCTGCCAATCTCCGGTTTGTTCAGGATTCACTTTCAGTATCGCCCGAGGCAGAGGGAATGACAACCCGGTTTGACAGCGAAACGAACACACTTGTTTTCACGGATGTTCCGGACAATACTCGTTTTGAGATCACATACAGAGCCAGAGTTCTGGGGAAAGGAAATGTTTCTTACTCCAATACAGTTAAATTTGGCAGTTACGAAAAAACGGTCGAAGAGGAAGTACAAATAGATTCCAGCGGCTCCGGAAGCGGCAGTAATCCAAGCATAACCCTGATAAAGAGGGATTCAGAAGACGTATCCGCAGCCCTGTCGGGTGCTACATTCCTGCTGTTTTATGTCAATGGCGATTCACAGGTGCCTGTGACAGACAAAAACGGAAACCAGGTGTCCTTTACAACAGGAGAAAACGGAAGCGTTCTGATTGCAGGAAATCAGAGCACACTTGGATGGACACTATGGGAAGGAAGGACCTATCGTTTAGTGGAAACAGAAGCTCCAACAGGTTACGAGCTGAACGAGACTCCGACAGAGTTTATCCTCTCGGAGACCCCCTCCAGCCAGATGGAGTACGACCTGATTGGTGACAGCGTGACAGCATGGGATACCAAAGTCAAAACGGAAATCCCGGTGAATAAAAGATGGCATGGGCCGGCTGGGCAAAGTGTCACAGTGCTCCTGAAAGCCGGAGATCAAACAATCCAAACCGCCACTCTGAACGAAGAGAATAACTGGCAATATACCTTTACCGGCATTGACAAATATGACTCCGACGGGGAGGTGATTGAATATAAGGTGGAAGAAGAGCCGCTGGATGGATATACTGCGGAGATTTCGGGAAATCCGGAAGGATATACGATTACAAACACAAGCACGGAGACACTGGATATTCCTGTCGAGAAAAAGTGGGTCGGCCCTGCGGGAGATTCTGTAACAATCCGGCTTCTGGCTGACGGACAGGAAAAAGAGAGTATTGTTCTTACCGAAGAGGGTGAATGGAAACACATATTTAATGACCTTCCCAAGTACGACAGAAATGACGGACATGAGATTGAATATACGGTACAGGAAGACCCGTTGGAAAACTATGTTATCGGAATCAGCGGAACAGCATCAAATGGATATACCATAACGAACACAATAACCGGAAAAGTCTCAGTTCCGGTTACAAAAATATGGGTTGGGAAAGCTCTTGACGAGGTGACTATAAGGCTGTTTGCTGACGGAAGCGAGGCGGCCAGTCACAAACTGACAGCAGAAGAGAACTGGAAATATGTATTCGAGGATCTGCCGAGATATGACTGGGAAGACAGCCACGAGATAGAGTATACAATTATAGAGGACGACATTACAGGATATTCTTCAAAAGTGGAAGGCAGTGCGGAAAACGGATATACAGTGACAAATACAGAAGAGAAAACGCCGGAGAAAACACCAGAGATTACGCCAGAGAAAACGCCAAAAAATACAACGAAGAAAACAACGAAGAAAACAACCAGATCTTCCTCATCAACCCGGAAAACAAAAAGCGGAAACTCTCCCGGGACTGGCGATGAAACAAATATTGCAATCTGGCTGGGGATCCTCCTTGTGTCCGCATCGATTTTGTTTTTCATTCTGCGCAGACAGAAAAAGAAGAAGGACACAAAATAAAATACGGTAGACGGTCGGAATGGATAGAATAGCCACTATACGAACAACTATGCTGTTTGTAGTTTGTTACTTGAAAAGTGTTACTATTAATGTGCATTTTCGGAAGGCTGATTTAGCACATAAGCACTGCTACCTGCTTTTCCTGTGAAGGAGTGTTATTTCACAACGCCGTAAGATGCGTGCAACTGCCGCTCTTCCTTCGTGTATTGGATGGGCTGTCAATTTATATATTGACAGCTCATCCGATAATAGTAATCTGTTGTCATGAAGATGACATGTTTTTCGTGCGGGGAAGTATCTGTGTATATTGATCTGCTTGTAGAGAACGAAGAGAATACGTAAGTGTAATTGAGAAAGAGGATTTTTATCCGAACAAAAAATAAAAAAACCGGCAGCCATGATCCATGAGAGCCTGGCTGCCGACTTTTTTATATTATACAGTGCAAAAGCTTGTGTGTGCGGAACACTGTCAGACGGGTATGTCCCTGACATGGCCGCCATCCCGCCGGACAGGACCATCATCCTGCGGACAAGATCACCATCCCGCTGAACGGGGCCAGGGGTCAGAGCCAGCATTGATCTTCTGCAATTTCCTGAACAAATAATCTCCCTGCATCCGCGGGATCTTTTGCCTGATGGTATTTGAAAAGCATATTCTCATGATC
>ONXK01000058.1 GCA_900321785.1 uncultured Lachnospiraceae bacterium
ACAGATATTCCTGAAGGCCCCTCACCTGCAGGTATCTGTATCCGTGAAAGGTATCTATGAAAGAAAACCTCTCTTTACAAATCCTGTGCGTTTATTTTCCGAAGCATATTCTTGAGCATCGTGATCTCTTCTTCGGTAAACTGCTCCAAAACAGTCTTGTCCACTTCCGTGACCACCTGCCTGACAGGCATCTCGATATTTTTGGAGATGTCGGTCAGTTCAATGTGGATGAAGCGCCTGTCCGTGCTGTCGATCATGCGGCGGATCAGACCCTTATTCTCCATGCGCTCCAGAATTCCGGAGATCGTGGAATTTTCCACCCCCAGATGGGCCGCGATGTCTTTGGGATTGTGCATGTCGAATTCCCAGATACATCCCAGAACGCCGTACTGAATAGGTGTGATATCAAACTGTGCCAGATTTTTCTTCATATACTGAAAAACTGAATGCTGCGCCCCTGTGAGCAGATAGTTAATGCAGTTGTCCAGGCTGTTCATTAATTGTTCCTCCTATCCTCTTAGATGAAAATAAAGTATCCGATTTATCAATCTATGCCTGGCCTTCTTTCGCCCTGCCATCCCCCCTTTTTGCAGGTAATAATACCGTCTGAACAACCTGTGCAAGCAGATAACAGATACTTTTTGAAATCATACCATATTTTGGGGAGGTGTGCTATCTGTAGCGCACAAAAAATATGTGCGGCAGCAGCTTGGTTCCCATATAAATACAATTTGTAATAAAGAATATGATTGTTTGTTATTATGAATTCCTCATCAATCCGGAAAGGATGGCGGGCACAATTCTGCCCTCAGCCTTGCACAGAGCATGGTGCACCGCTCTGTTACTGTCACATTGTTCACTGCATAGGCCAGTGCCTTCTTTGTCCCTGTAATCACCAGTACCTTTCTGGCCCGGGTGATGCCGGTATAGATCAGGTTTCGCTGCAGCATAATATAGTGATTCATCAGGACGGGCATGACTACGATCGGGTACTCCGATCCCTGTGCCTTATGAATGGTCGCCGCATAGGCAAGGACAAGCTCATCAAGCTCGGAGACATCATATTGCACCGGACGGTCATCAAAGAGTACCTCGAGTGTCCTGTCCTCCATATTGACAGACTGCACGAGGCCGATGTCTCCGTTGAAGACCTCCTTGTCATAATTGTTGCGGATCTGCATGACCTTGTCCCGGGCGCGGAATACGAAACCTCCGCGCCGCAGTCCCTGCGTGCCGGCCGCACTCTGTTCCGGAGGATTCAGAGCCTTCTGCAGCTCCTGATTGAGATTGGACGCACCGACGATCCCCCTCTGCATGGGCGTCAGGACCTGGATCTCGGAGGAAGGGATATGGTAATAGTGCGGGAGTTTCGTCCGGACCAGTTCGACGATCGTCTCCAGAGCTGCCTGTGCGTTCTGTGCCGACTGGTCCCTGCGCTGATCCTGTGCACTTTGGTCCGCCGGGATCATCTGCAGATCCGGTGCATCCTGTCGGGTATACTGCCGCCGCTTCTGCACCAGTTTTTCCATATCCATAAAGAAGAAATCACTGCTTCGGCCGTTGGAAATATCCGGGAGCTTTCCTGCATTGATCCGGTGGGCGTTGGTAATGATCCTGCTTTTCGATGCCTGACGGAAGATCCTGGTCAGGCGTACGACAGGAAAGCAGTCCGACGCGATCAGATCCCGAAGAACATTGCCCGCCCCCACACTGGGAAGCTGGTCAATATCTCCTACGAGAATAAGGGTCATTGTATCAGGTACCGCCTTGAGGAGATTATAAAAGAGCAAAAGGTCGATCATGGAACATTCATCCACAATGAGAACATCTCCCTGCAGCGGGTTGTCTTCATTTTTCTGATATCCTTCCGGGGGTTTGACCTCCAGAAGCCGGTGGATGGTCTTTGCCTCCATACCGGTCGCCTCGGAGAGCCGCTTGGCTGCCCGGCCCGTCGGCGCAGCCAGAAGGACCCTGGCGCCTGCACTGCGAAAAGCCGTGATGATTCCCAGGGTCGTGGTCGTCTTGCCGGTTCCGGGGCCTCCTGTGAGGATCAGGATCTTACTGCGGACGGCGGTCAGGATGGCCCGGATCTGGACCTCGTCATACTGCATGCGGGTTTTTAGCGCAATTTGATCGGCAAGCCCCTTCTCGGATACTGTGATTCCTTCATTGTTTCGGAAGATACGGGTGAGCCGGCGCACGGATCCGGTCTCTGCAAAGAAAAAAGGCGGCAGGTAGATGGCCAAACCCTGCCCTGCAGGTATCTTCGAACCATAAAGAGTATCCTTCTCTTCCGTCTTTTTCTCTGTCACGGCATCTTCCTGACCGGAATTGTCCCTCAAGGCGTCTGCGTCTGCCTCTGTCACCATGACAGGCTCGACGATCACATCCTTTTCTCGGATCATCTCATCCAGTGTCACGGAAAGGATATTGTCCTCCACGCCAAGAAGCTCTGAAGCCTTTTCGAGCAGAATGTCCCGGGTCGCATAGCAGTGGCCCTCATCTGCCAGACGGTTCAGGGTATACAGAAGGCCGCTCCTTAGGCGCGCATACCTCTCGTGTCCGAATCCCATTTTTTCCGCAATGATATCCGCCGTGCGAAAGCCGATCCCCCAGATATCGTCTGCCAGGCGATAGGGATTTTCCTGCACCACAGAAATGCTGTCCGCCCCATAGGTCTTGAAGATCTTTGTCGCGTGGCTGGTACTCACATCGTGCCCCTGCAGAAAGAGCATGATGTTTTTGATCTCCTTCTGCTCGACCCAGCTCTTTTTGATCTGCTCCACGCGCGTTTTCCCGATGCCCGGGATACTGTAGAGCCTGTCAGGATCACTTTCGATCACTTCGAGCGTGTCTTTACCGAAGGCCTGCACGATCCTGCGGGCATACTTGGGGCCGATTCCCCTGATCAATCCGCTCCCCAGGTATTTTTCAATCCCGTAGACTGTCGCGGGCAGAGCCTCTTCAAAGCTTTCCATGGAAAACTGGCGCCCGTACCTGGCGTCGATCTTCCAGCTGCCTGTCAGCAGCAGGACACTTCCCACATGTACTTCCGGCATCAGGCCGACCACCGTCACCAGATCGCTGAATCCTTTTGCCCTGCAGCGAATCACGGAATAGCCGTTCATTTCGTTGTGATAGGTAATACGCTCTACTACGCAGCGCAGTTTTTCCATCTTCCTCCAAAACCTCCTGCAGCAGTATCCGTGCTCTTATCGGATCTTATTTCCGGAGCCTTCGCACCAGCGGGAACAAAACGCCGCCGAACGCGTTGCCGAAAGTGATCGCAAGCAGACAGAGCAGGGTGTGGGGATTCCACATACCCGCAACGGAAAAATAATACATGTCTGCGACACAGTGCTCCGTACCGCATAAGATGAACACGACTACGCCAAAGAGCAGAGAGAGATATTTGCCGATCTCGTGAGGATTCTTATTGTACCCGTCGACGCCGATATAGATCAGGATGTCACAGAATATGCCCAGGATAAAAAGGCTCAGAAAAGAGTCTTCGGATTTCACCGTGCACATGGCAGCTGCCTTTTCCTGCAGGGCAGGTCCGATCCTGGTCAGCCGCTCCGCGGACGCAGTCAGCCAGGCTCCCGCAAAGTTGCCGGCCCACATGGGAATCAGGCCAATGGCATAGGAGGCGTCTCTGTCAAACACATAGCATACCTTGCCGGTAAAAAGGTCAAAGCCGAAGGTACATACTGTAAAAAGGCCTACTGTAAAGAAGACCGCGCCCAGCACCTTATTGTCCAGTGACAGGAATACGGTACCGCCGATCGAGATAGAGATGCCCGCCATGATCCCGAATATAAATGTTTTCAAATAGTTCATCTGATACTCCCTTCTGTAAACGGATTCATGTCTTCTGAATCCGGTAAAAAAATACGCACCGGTTGATCATTTCAATCGGTGCGCCGGTCAATCTACTATATTGTCAGTTTTATACACATATGGCAAGCTTATTTTATCGTTTGCCGGTTCAAAATAAAGTACCTGCCTTCCGAACACGTTTCTGCAGCCTGTCATTTCTTCGTGTATACAGGTCTGCGTCCGCGGAGTTCATCATAGATCTCGCAATAGTTCTTGTACCTGATCCTGCTGATCTCGCCGCGCGCAAGGGCCGCTTTGACCGCACAATCCGGCTCATTAATATGGATACAGCCGTTGAATCGGCAGTCCTTCTCCCATTTCTCGAATTCCGGATAATAATAGTGCAGGCGGTCCGGCTCAATGTCCTGTACCCAAAGGGAGGTAAAGCCGGGAGTATCGACGACCCACGTGTCTCTGAAGTCATCCTCTGTGCCCGCTGCCAGGAGCTCGACGTGGCGGGTGGTGTTTTTGCCGCGCCGGATCTTGCGCGAGAGCTCGCCGGTCTCCATATTGGCATGGGGGCAGAGCGTGTTGATCAGTGTGGATTTTCCCGCCCCGCTGGGGCCTGTCAGAACAGTAGTCTTCCCCCGCAGGATCTCTTTGACGGCTCCCAGGCTCTCGGGGATAAAACTGCTGATGAAAAGAACGGTGCAGCCGCAGGCCTCATAAGTCTCCCGCAGTTCCCGGATCTCCTCTTCGGTCGCGATATCACGCTTATTAAAGCACAGAACCGCATCCAGTTCCCGTTCCTGCATGGTGATCAGGAATCTGTCCAGCATATTGTAACTGGGTGCAGGATGAGTGATGGCAAAGATCAGAAGCGCCTGGTCAACATTGGCGACATTGGGACGTACAAGTTCGTTCTTTCTGGGCAGGAGTGCCCGTACATTTCCCTCCTTGGGATCGCTGACGACATCTGTAATATCAATTTCGACATCGTCTCCTACCAGAGGTTTTTTGCCCAGTGCGCGGAATATGCCCTTGGCCCTGCAGCGATAGATCTCGTCGCCCGTATCCACTTCATAAAATCCCGCAATACTCTTTATGATTTTTCCCTGCATGTATTACCCCATGCTGTTTCCTCTTTCTGCCGCACACAGTGCAGCAGGGGGAAGCCGCTGTCCGTTTCAGATCATTCTTTTGTAAAAACAAGTTCCCTTGTCAGTTCAATTTCCTCGCTGCGCTCAGAAGTCTGTTCGCCGTTGTCATCCGTTTCACCGGTCTGCGAGTCCTCATAGATGATATTGGTATAGGACAGATAAAGAGTTGCGCTGGAATAAGGAATGCCTGTCAGGGAAACCTGATAGGGGAATTCCGAAGTTGTTACATTCAGGAGCTCTTTCCCATCCTCGGTCCTGATGACCAGTGTTACAGGTGTACCCTTTTCATAATTGGGGTCCTCGCTGTATCTGGGTGCTTCGATCCTGGCCGAGTAGCTGTAGTAGGGGTCACCGCTGAGTTCCATATCCACCTGGGTTCCTTCCTCTACATAGGTATCCTTCTCAATAGACTGCCCGATCACGATTCCCGCATCATAACGACCGCTGGTATCGGTAACAGTTGTTTCTCCGGGTACCAGTCCGACCTGAAGCAGTTCCGCGGAAGCCTCCTGTTCCGTCAGTCCGAGAATATTGGGAACCTGAACCATTCCGGTGCGGTCCGGGCCCTGGCTCACAAAAATAGTGACGGTGGTTCCGGCTGCTACTTCTTTTCCGCCGGCAGGATCCTGGTCGTCCACATATCCTTCCGCCGTCTCTTCGCTGAAGACTTCCTCAACCGATGTCTTCAGACCAAGCTGCTTCAATTCATTCTCTGCATCCGCCTGTTTTTTGCCGGTGACATCGGCCACTTTGACCTTCTGGGACTTGACGACAGTCAGGCTCACCTTGGATCCTTCCTCAAGCTGATCCCCCTCTCTGGCACTGGCATCCATTACAATACCGTCATCGTAATCATCGGAAGTGCCGTATGTGATCTCCCAGGTCAGATTTACGCGTTTAAGAGCGTCCTGGGCATCCTCGGAAGTCATGCCGATGACTTTTGGCATCACGACCATATTGGCAGTCTGTTTCTGTGCCTTGTCTGCGGAGGAGTCCTGTGTCTCCACGGCAGGTGTATTGGAGGACTGTGCATTTTTATTGGCCAGAGCGGCGCGGCGGTTCAGAGCAACAAGAATAATGACAATACCGATGACAGCCACCGCAACCACTGAAAGGATCTGAATGATCCTGTCCAGACGCCGTTCGTCCTCTGCAAGTTCATCGTCTGTCTCTTCCTCTTCCTCTTCTGAATACCCTTTCGTGTCGTCATAGTTTCCTTCAGGAGAATACGGTCCGTTCTCGTCTTCATCAGGGCCGTTTCCGTCAGGATCGGTACCGGGTGCTGAAGAAGATGCATCTTTCGCCGAGGCTCCCTGCGGGCTGACCGGTGTGAATCCCTGTGTGGCGCCGGAAACATTTCCTGCAGAAGCCTGTGCGGCCGCTCCCGCCGCTGCGCCTGCCGCGGCACCCGCAGCAGCTGACGCCGCGGAGGTTCTCCGCCGGATCTCCTCGCGGTCCTTCGATGAGATGACGCGTGTCTCGGAAAGGTCTTCATCTCCTGCGCGCTTTACAAAATCACCGTCGGGATCATTTAAAGAGCGGCGCAGATCTGCCGCCAGCTCATCCATTGTCTGGTATCGACGGTCGGGACTCTTTTCACAACATTTGAGCACGATCTGCTCCACACTATAAGGCAGATCCGGCACCACTTCCCTGGGGGACGGAAAGGGATCCTGGATGTGCTGGAGAGCAACCGCAACAGTCGTTTCCCCGTCAAACGGCACCTTGCCTGTTAGCATTTCATACAGGGTCACACCCAGCGAGTAGACATCACTCTTCTCATCGCTGTAGCCGCCCCGTGCCTGTTCAGGGGATGTATAATGCACGGACCCCATTACATTCGAAGTGATCGTATTGCTCGTGGAGGCCTTGGCGATTCCGAAATCCGTCACCTTGACCTTTCCTTCTTTTGAAATAATGATGTTCTGGGGCTTGATATCCCTGTGGATAATATGACCTCTGTGCGCGGCAGCCAGGCCCATGGCGACCTGGATCGCCACCGTCAGGGCTTCACGGGGAGACAGCCTCTTTCTTTTTTCTATATAGCGCTTGAGGGTGATGCCGTTCACCAGCTCCATGATAATGAAATAGACGCCCTTTTCCTCTCCGACATCGTACACATTAACAATGTTGGGGTGCATCAGCCCTGCTGCGGCCTGTGCCTCAACGCGGAACTTGGAGACAAAGGTTGCGTTCTCCGAGAACTCCTGTTTGAGCACCTTAACAGCCACCATGCGGTTCAGCCGGTGGTCTTTTGCTTTATATACATCGGACATGCCTCCGGTACCGACTTTTTCCAGTACCTCATAGCGGTCCGCAATCAACATCCCTATTTTAATCATTTTCTCCTCCGGATTCCTTTCAGGCCAGCCAACGGCCTGTATCAAAAGGATTGATGAGAATTGCCGAAATATTGTCCTTGCCGCCCGCCATGTTCGCCTCAAAAATCAGCCGGTCAGCAGCTGCCTCAAGACTTCTGAAAGAAAAGACGATCCTGGCGATTTCCTGATCAGTTACCATATTTGTGAGTCCGTCCGAGCACAGAAGAAGGAGATCTCCGTCCGTGAGAACCTCCCGGAAAAAATCAACTTTGATGCTGTCCTCCGCACCGACTGCCCTGGTGATGATGTTCTTGTCAGGGAGCGTCCGCGCGGTCTGCCTGTCGATCCTGCCCGCCTGGATCATTTCCTCCACATAGGAGTGGTCAACTGTGAGCTGACGGATCCTTTCGGGCGCGCGGAGCACGTAGAGCCTGCTGTCACCCACATTTGCAGCAAGAAGCTTCCCTTCTTTGATGGAGGCTGCCACAAAGGTCGTGCCCATGCCGTAATACTCGCGATTCTGCATGGCTATTTCACGAAGTCCCTTATTGGCAGTCTGCAGAGCACTCTCAATCAGACGCGCGGGATCCGCCTTGGGGTCCTGTGCACCTGCAACAGCTTCCGCCACTGTATTTACCGTATATCTGGACGCGTAATCCCCTGCGTTATGGCCGCCCATTCCGTCGGCAACAATATACAGGTTGGGCAGGGGGCCGATCGGGATATCACTCGTAAAGACATAATCCTGATTCATTTTCCTCTGTCTGCCGGTGTCCGTTATAGAAAAAGATGATGGCATAGTCTGTACCTCATTCAAGACTCGCTCCAGCACAAATTACCGGGTAGGATCAAGATTGCACATATCTGTTGCGGAGCTGTCCGCAGGCACCCTCGATATCCTGTCCCAGTGCTCTTCTAATACTAACATTTACACCATTATTTTCAAGTTCCTTTTTGAAGGCCTGCACATGGGCGGTGTCCGGATGCTGATATCCGCGCTCCCGTACAGGGTTCACGGGAATCAGATTGATGTGGGCCTTGAGAGGCTTTGCCAGCCTTGTCAGCCCCTGTGCGTCCGCGGTGCTGTCGTTGACTCCGCGGATCAGGCTGTACTCGAAGGTGATCTGTCTGCCCGTCTTCCGGTAATAGACGCCGCATGCCTCCATCAGCTCCCCGATGGTGTAGCGGTTGGCGATCGGCATGATCTTCCTTCGCTGTTCATCGGTAGCTGCATGAAGCGAAAGGGCCAGTGTGATATGCAGGCCTTCCTCCGCCAGCCGATAAATATTGGGGACGATTCCGCAGGTTGAAACCGTGACGCTCCGCTGACTCAGATTGACGCCCTCCTGTCCTGTCAAAAGACGGATAAAGCGGAGCAGATTATCATAATTATCCAGCGGCTCGCCCATCCCCATGACGACAATATGCGAAACCG
>ONXK01000046.1 GCA_900321785.1 uncultured Lachnospiraceae bacterium
CTGTACAGACATGTCTGATCCCAGGCCCGCCTTTTTGTGTGTTACTGTGAAGGCGGGCCTTGAAAAACGTCGGTACTTGCTTTTTGCAAGCGTCAGCGCAGCAAAAAGCTTAGTATCCGCTACGTTTTTCACGGAGCGGGAGCGTCCCGCCGGAACAGTGATGCACGAAAAGGCGCATTGCCCTCAGTGGGGTCTGAACAGCAGCGTCATATTCGCAATAATAAATAAACATATTGTGAATTTTAAACAAATGAAGCATAATAGGGAGAACTGGTCGCAGTACAGACCCCTCGAAATTGGAGGTGTTTTTCGCGGCTTTTTGCGAAAATCCCGAAAAAACAGACAAGGAGGCAACACAAGTACATGCTGGAAGTTGTTAAATCAGTAAATGGAGTAGTGAACGGTTTCATCTGGGGCATCCCGGCGATGATCTGCATTATCGGCATCGGCCTGTATCTGAGCATCGGAACCGGGTTTATTCAGATCAGACGCTTTGTCTACGCGATTAAGCATACGCTGGGAAAAGTGTTTGACAAAAAGGAGGCGGAGAGCGGAGCGATGACGCCCTTCCAGGCAGTATGTACTGCACTGGCGGGAACGGTCGGAACAGGAAATATCGCAGGTGTTGCCGGCGCGATCGCCATCGGAGGACCGGGTGCGGTATTCTGGATGTGGATTTCCGCCCTTCTGGGAATGTGCACCAAGTTCTCGGAGGTAGTCCTGGCGGTTCATTTCCGCGAGAGAAACGATAAGGGAGACTGGGTCGGCGGACCTATGTATTTCATCAAGAACGGTCTGCCGAAGAAATGGCATTTTCTGGCGGTACTTTTTTCCGTGTTTGGAATGGTAGCTGTTTTCGGAACGGGCAATGCGACACAGGTCAATACCATTGTAACGGCCATTGACAGTGTATTTACGAGTTATAACCTGGCAGAAGCAGAAGGTCTGGGGACGATCAACCTGGCCCTCGGGATCTTCATCGCCGTCTGTGTGGCGCTGGTTCTTCTGGGCGGTATCCGCAGGATCGGAAGCTTTACAGAGAAGCTTGTGCCCTTCATGGCGGTCTTTTACATCATTCTGGCTGTCGGTGTCGTGATCATGAACATCGGAAGGGTTCCGGGAGTATTTGCGTCCATTTTCGGCGGCGCCTTTGATCCCAGGGCTTTTACAGGCGGTGTTGTCGGTTCCATGTTTACCAGTATGCGCCGCGGCGTATCCAGAGGAATCTTCTCCAATGAGGCAGGTCTAGGTACAGGATCCATTGCGCATGCGTCGGCCGATACCGGACATCCGGTGCAGCAGGGTCTTTTCGGAATCTTCGAGGTCTTTACGGATACAATCGTGATCTGCACTCTTACATCCCTTGTCATTCTCTGCAGCGGAATTGATATTGTCTTCGGTCAGGCCGCAGGCGCCGACCTTACCATTGCGGGATTTATTGCGTCCTATGGAAGGTGGGTGTCGATCTTCACGGCGGTCGCGCTGATCTGTTTTGCTTTTTCCACGACCATTGGATGGGGCCTGTATGGATCCCGCTGTGTCGAGTTCCTCTTCGGAACCCGCGTGATCCGTCCCTTTATGGTCGTATACGCCCTGGTTTCCATCATTGGCGCCACCCTGGATCTGGGACTTCTGTGGGACATCTCGGATACATTTAACGGCCTTATGGTCATCCCCAACCTGATTGCAGTGTTCCTGCTGTCCGGTACGGTCTTCAGGCTCACCAGGGATTACTTCAATGATGTGGATGCCGGAAGGCTTCCTGAGGATCCGTAACGGCTGCAAAAAGCAGTGCGGGGCCGGAACCGAACGTAATCTGATCGAAATATAATTCTAAAGTGAATTCGGAACAGAAAACCGGAACAGATAATCCGGAACAGAAAAACCGGAACAGATAATCCGGAACAGATAATCCGGAACAGGTTTTGGAACAGAATAAAGATTGGAACGTAGAGCAGCTCTGTCGGAATCATTTAAAATGAAGAAGACGGAGCTGCTCACATATGCACCAATAACCTTTAAACAGCCGATTCGACAGCCGATTTGACAGTTGACCTGTTAGCAGCCCATTAGGTTGTTGTTCTTTCAGCTCCTTTTGCTTATAATAGAATGGTAATACTATACGACACAGCGTTAAAGCATGGACGAGAGGACAGTTGTTTTGAAAACCCTGGATATAAGTTCCTTTTTTACGGAATACGGTAGAGAAATCATAGGTGTTCTGATCGCGGTGATCGTGATGCGCCTGATCAGAATGCTGATCAGACGTCGGAATCAGAGAAAAGCTTTTCTCAAGGAACAGGAGCAGGCAAATCAGCTGCTGAGGAACGAAGCCCTCAATAATGAGATTCTCAATCCGGAGAGGAGACCGGGCGATGTCACGGAGCAGAAGCATGCCTACAAGGTCGAATTCTCAGAGAAGAGCCAGGGCGGCAAAGCCGGTTCCGCAAAGGGACTCTTCGCAGGAGGCGGAAGATCCGGGCACGGGAAAAAGCCGGGGAACTCCGCGGCAGGCGCTCTGCTGAAAATCAATGAATACAGCAGCCTCTCCAAAAGATCCTATATGTTTAAGGACAATGAGACGGTGCGTGTCGGAAATCAATACGGAAATACAGCTATTCTTGCCGGAAATCCCGACGACAGCGTTCTATATTTCGAAATCACTCCCTATAAGAATCAATTTTATATAAGATCGGCCTGTGCTGAGAAGGTGGTGATCTCCCGCAGCGGAAGTCAGAGAGTACTCGGAGAGAAAAATCTCGTTCTGTGTGACGGGGACCGTGTATCTGTAGGCGGCAAAGTGTACGAGATCAGTTTTTTCAGACAGTAAACAGGCAGTAAAAGTGAAAGCACGCGTAGTTTTATTCATACGTTGATTGTGGCAGCGCGTCATGGAAGAGATGTATGAATAAGCACTGCGGAGGCGCATGCGGCGCTGCGAGATGCGCAGTTGATTCACACCTGCAGTAACATTTGTCGATAGGAGAAAAAATCCATGAGTGTAGTTTTGATGATCTACAGCCGGAGTGCGTGCAGAGAATTTGTTCTTCCGGCAGTCCGTGATGAGGAGATCGTTGTTTCAGTCAGCAGTGCTGTTTTCGGACTGCGTCAGGATACTGCTCTGCATATGGAGGAAAACAGGGGAAACTGGTATTTCCTTCCGGACGAAAGCTATGTGGTCTACGGAGTAGGGAGCACCGCCGGCAGTGGGGATGCTCTGCATTCAGACGGCAAAGGAGACAATCTGCTGCTGATCAACGGCGCAAACTATACGCTGGATATGCACGGAGAGCGCGTTGCGATCGTCGTCCGCTTCAAAGATACTTCTTTCACCAGCTACCGGAAATATTACCTGGGCAATACACCGGAAGTGACGATCGGACGCAATGATGACAACGTCATTAAATATAAATACAGCTATGAGGGAAATGAGTATATCGGAAGATATATGGCAGTGATCCGTCAGATTGCGGGAAGTTGCATTCTGGCAGACCTCAAGAGTGTGAACGGTATCTATGTCAATGACCATCGTGTGGCGGAAAGCCATGAGCTGCAGTTCGGAGACCATATCCAGATCTGGGGTTTGGACATTGTTTATCTGGGGAGCCTTCTTGCTATTCGTGAAGAGGACACGCTTGTCGTCAATTCCCGGATCCTCATCCCTTACATGCAGAGCACACAAAATGACGTGTCCGCTTCTGTGACAGGCACAGAAACCGGCAGGTCGGGTGATACGATTGCCGCAGGCAGTGCAGCAGTCTCAGGCAGTGCAGCTATGACAGGCGGTACTGCCATTGCAGACGGTACACTTGTGACAGGCAGCGCAGGCGCAGCCGGCACAGAGCGCACGGAAGACATAGGATCCGGGGCAGGCAGAAGAAGCGCAAGGACATCCGGGACCGGCAGTACCGGAACGGGAAATGCCGGAGAGAACTCCACGGGATCTGTGCGGCAGGCCAATGCCCGGGGCGTCCAGCCCGAAGAGGCGGCTCCCTATAAGAGGACTCTCTATCACAGAGCACCCCGCAGCATGGAAGTCATTGACACAGAGGCAGTGGAGATCGAGCAGCCGCCCGCAAAACGGGAGACTGCCGAACCGAATCTCCTGATGACCATCGGCCCTTCCCTGACAATGGCCATCCCGATGGCGCTGGGCAGTTCCATGGCCATCATCAGTACGAAAATGAGCGGCAGTTCCGGAAGCATGTTTATGTATACCGGAATCATCACAGCTGTGGGCGCCGCCCTGATCGGTGCCTTCTGGGCGGTCATGAACCTGAATTACAATCAGAAGAAGGCGAGAAAAGAAGAGACACACCGCTTTGAGGCCTACAGTGAATACCTGATCCGCTGCTCGGAGAAGATCAAACGCAGCTATATCAACAATGCGGAGGCCATGCGCAAGATGTATCCTTCTGCGGATTTCTGCGTGACACCTAACATGGAAACGCAGAATCTTCTCTGGAGCAGAAACAGCACCCACAGAGATTTCCTTGCCCACCGGGTCGGCAGAGGAGATATTCCTTTCCAGGTGGAGATCAATGTTCCCAAGGAGCGCTTCACGCTCCTGGATGATTCCCTGAACGAAAAACCCCGCCTGATCAGGGACAGCTACCGCAATCTTCATGATGTGCCGATCTGCATCGACCTTCTGCAGGAAAATATCATCGGTATCGTCGGAGGTCCGGGCAAAGCCGGGGCCTACGATGTGTTTTATGATCTGGTGGCGCAGATCGCAGCCCAGAACAGCTATACAGATGTAAAAATGGGATTTATCTTCTCCGGAGAGGGCGACCACGAAAAAGGAAGAGAGAAATGGGACTTTCTCCGCTGGCTTCCCCATACATGGTCGCAGGACAGAAGGATCCGTTATTTTGCATCCGGTCAGAGTGAGATCTCGGATGTGCTCTATGCCCTCTCCAGAATCCTCAGAGAGAGGAGCGAGCAGAACCGCAGCGTAAGTACCGGCGGGAGGAGGATCTATAAACCGCACTATGTCCTTTTCGTCGAGGACGGAGCACTCCTTGAGGGAGAACTGATCAACACCTATCTGACGGACCGGGATGCGGATCTGGGTATCACCCTGGTGCTTCTGGCGGAGACCTATGAGGAACTTCCCAATACCTGTGAATGCGTGATCGGCAACGAAAACGGATTCAGAGGTCTGTTCAGAGTGCGCGAAGGTATCCGCGAGAAGATCGAGTTTGACTCCGTAAGCCCCGCGGCACTGAACAGCTTTGCGCGCCGCCTCTCCAACCTGGAAGTGAATGAGGTTGAGGTCGGCGGTGATATTCCCAATGCCATTACCTTCTTTGAGATGTACGGCGTGACACGCATGGAGGAATTCGACGTCGTAGACAGATGGCGCAAGAACAGGACCTATGTCTCTATGAAGGCCCTCGTCGGCCATATGGCAGGCGGCGCTCCCTGCTATCTGGATGTACACGAAAAATACCACGGACCCCATGGACTCGTGGCGGGCACCACAGGTTCCGGTAAATCGGAAACGCTGCAGACCTATATCCTGTCACTGGCGATCAACTTCAGCCCTGACGACGTGGGCTTTTTCCTGATCGACTATAAGGGCGGCGGAATGGCCAACCTTTTCGCGAACCTTCCTCACATCATGGGTACGATCTCGAACCTGTCCGGAAACCAGGTCACCAGAGCGATGGTATCCATCAAGAGTGAGAACCGGCGCAGGCAGACTCTGTTCAATGAGAGCGGCGTCAACAATATCAATGCCTATACCCAGCTTTACAAAAACGGAGAGGCCAAGGTGCCTGTCCCGCATCTGTTTATTATCATTGATGAGTTTGCGGAACTGAAGAGAGAACAGCCGGATTTCATGAAAGAGCTGATCAGTGTCGCACAGGTCGGCCGAAGCCTCGGTGTGCACCTGATCCTGGCGACCCAGAAGCCCGCCGGCACGGTAGACGACAACATCTGGTCCAACTCCAAGTTCCGCCTGTGCCTTCGAGTGCAGGACAGACAGGACAGTATGGACATGCTGCATAAACCGGATGCGGCATATCTCACCCAGGCGGGACGCTGCTATCTGCAGGTCGGTAATGACGAGCTGTACGAACTCTTCCAGTCCGGCTGGAGCGGCGCGGTCTACGATGAGACGGATGCCAATGCGCAAAGAACGCTGGCAACCATGCTTACCGGCACGGGCAAGGCCGCTCTGATGGGCAGCTATGTCAAGCGCCGTCAGAGAGAAAACCAGAAGATCAAATGGATCGCCGGCCTTGTGGAGATCCTGTACAGATGCATACCGCAGCCGGATACAGGAACGTCTTCGGTTCGGGGAAGCATAATTGAAAATACGATGCCGATCGCGGCGGATTCCGCAGCGATCCTGGACCGCTTTTTTGCCATTATTGAAGAGGAAGGCATCGATTACGCGGACAACGAATACAACCGCAGGGCTGTTTCCCTGCTCATCCGTCTCGACAGACAGGCGGATCTGGAACGGCTTGACTGGAGAAGAAACTCCCCGGAGGAAAAGGCCAGGATCCTGATCGACATGGAAGCCGGTCAGAATACCAGACTCCCCGAACAGAAAGACCGGACACAGCTGGATGCTGTCATCGGATATCTGGCGCAGGTGGCGGATACGGAAGGCTACGCAAGACCGCAGAAACTCTGGCTGCCGGTCCTTCCCGCGATACTGCCGCTTGATGCGGTGACCGGAACCGCCGATGCAGCTAAAGGCGCGAAAACGGTATTTGACGGCGCAGAATGGCCGTCTGTGCCGCGCAAGTGGGCGCTCAGCGCGAAAATCGGTAAGTATGATGATCCCGCATATGCGGTATGCAGGGCTCCGGGCGAAGCACTGCGCTCCAGACCATACTGATGAGTCTTGCGCGCAAGTATTCTCCGCAGTATGTGGGCTTCTACATCATGGATTTCTCCAGCAGGATGCTGGCCTGCTTCGAGCAGGACCCTCATTGCGGAGGCGTCCTCTACGAGGGAGATATTGATACCGTCAGCAAGTTCTTCAACATGCTCAGAGGGGAACTGCAGAGACGGCGTGAGCTCTTCAGCGGCGCCAACTACTATCAGTACGTGATGAAAAACGGTGTCGAGCTCCCGGTGATCATCGTGGCGATCGACAATTACGCAGGATTCAGGGAAAAAACGGAAGGCGCTTATGATGAGAAGATGATGCAGTTCACCAGAGACTGCGGTGCCTGCGGTATTTATTTCCTGATCAGTGCGGCCGGATTCAATAAAGACGAGATCCCCAACCGCATGCATGACAATATCCACTATACAGTTGCGCTGGAGATGATGGATCAGTTTGCTTATGGCGATGCACTTGGCGTGATGCGTGTGTCCATGCTTCCCGAGAGCGGCATTCCCGGACGCGGCCTTGCCTCTGTCAGCGGAGATATTCTGGAAGTCCAGATCTGCACAGCTGTGGCTGCGGGCGACGACTATCAGAGAGCCGAGCTCCTCACGGCGGAGTGCAGGGAATGGAACAGCGTCTGGAAAGGCGGCAGGATCCGGAGTATTCCCCGTATTCCCGCCAAGCCCACCTGGGAGATCTTCGAAAATACCCGGGAAGTCAGGGGTCTGGCAGAGGACGGCTTCCATCTGCCGCTTGGCTATCGGGAGGATACAGCGGACATCTATGGAATCGATCTCCGCAATATCTATACCTGGCTCGTGCAGGGCAAGAATAAGAATGAGCGCAGAAATGTCCTTCAGGTCCTCGCAAAGAGCGCCGGCATGCGCGGCGGCCATGTGGTGGTCATCGAACCCGAAGAGACCCAGTGGAGAAGCTTTGCCCATGCGGAAGGCTATGAATACGTCAACGGCTTTGACGAGTTCAATACCTTTTTCTCCACAAAATATGCGCCTGACTTCATAAGGCGCAATAAGATCAAGAGAGAATGCATGGAAAAAGACATGCAGGAGAGGGATATCTATCAGAAGCTGGCAGCAGAAGAGACCTGGTATCTCTTCATCACAGACCTGTCCCGCTTTGTCAAAATGCTGCATACGGAGGAGCGGAAGATCATCGAGGCGCAGATGACGAATCTTCTGGAAAAAGGCTATCTGCACAACATCTTCGTCTTTGCAGGCCTGAATCCGGACGACCGCAGGGATGTCATGGACTTCAGTACCTTCCGTGCCTTTACTTCCGCCAGGGCAGGTATTCATCTGGGCGGCAGGATACCCGAGCAGAGGATCTTCGACTTCTCGACCATGCCCTTTACCCAGCAGAATGCGCCTGAGAAGGCGGGTGTGGGCGTGATCGCGCCTACAGAGACGGAAGAGTGGTGCAGAATCGTGCTTCCGATGATATGAAGTAACGGTCAAAATTGGTAAAAGGAACCCCGTAAAACACAAAGAATGAGCGGTGAAAAGAATGATTACTGTTTTATCCTATCTGGAAAAAATGGGGAATATATCGCTTTTGCAGGAGGAATTCCATTCTCAGGCGGCTTTTTACTCCGATGAGGACTGGAGATATTACCTCTACATGAAGATGGAAGAACTTCGGGAAGCCTTAAAGGAAGAACCGGTTCTGGACATTCTGTGCTGGAACATAGGAGGAAAAGAAGCAATCTCGGAGCTGGAGAAGACCCGGGAAAGATATAAGGAGGCTTTTCTGCTGCTGATCGCGGACAGCACTGTTTCCCCCATGGAATATCTTCGTCCTTCTATCCTGCCCACAGCACTGCTGCTTCGTCCATTCAGCCGGCCCCAGTGTGAACAGGTGCTGAGCGAGCTGATCGGAAGCTACTGCAGCCGTTTCAAGAGCAGGGAGGATGAAGAAGTCTTCCTCATCGAGACAAGAGAGGGAAATCAGCGCGTGCCGCTCTCACAGATTTCCTATGTGGAAGCCAGGGAAAAGAAGATATTCATTTGTACCAGAAGTGAGTCTTTTGGATTTTATGATACCATCGACCACATGCTGGAGACACTTCCCGACAACTTCCTGCGCTGTCACAGAAGCTTCATTGTAAATATGGACAAGGTCAAAAAAGTCCATCTTTCAGATAACATGATTGAACTGGATACTGGAGAGACTGTCCCGCTGTCCCGCAGCTGCAAAAAGGCAGTCAGGGAATACGGCGTGAAAAAAGTCGACAGCGGCGGACATGCTTCCTGACACAATGCGGGCTTATAAAAGAAACAGGTGAAGTTTATGGCGATAATGGAATCGTTCACAGGAGCGGAGACCGAATACGGCTTCAGCGCCGTCCAGATCATTCTGTTGCTGGAACTTGCTGACGCAAAGAATATTTTTACATATCCTCTTCCTGAAGAAGAGAATATTACTGACGAAAACTATATCCTGGCGGCCCAGGACCTGATGGCCAGGGGTTTTATTGAAAATACAGCCGGAGAAGGACGGGGAAACTGCGGACTGCGGCTGACTTCGAAGGCGATGGATCTGTTTGAGAGTATGATCGATCCGGTCTGTGTGGTCGAGGTCATCTCGGCGTGGACGGGGGTGCTCCCCGCCGCCGTCTATCGCGGCAGAGGTCCTTTCTGCACGGTATCCCGATGGGACAGCGAAGGCGGTTATATCGGGATCAGCCGGATGGACTGCAGCAGGATCGGAGAGTGGCTGGATGTGGAAGGATATCTGCCGGAGCAGCCTTTCGAAAGTATCCGTGAAGCGCAAAAATCACTGCAGTATGATCCACTGATGGAAGATAACCGCTTCCGGGTCAGGAAAGGTCTCATCTGCCACCCTCAGCAGCCGACTGCCCTGTGGGCACTGCAGGAAAACGTGCGGTGCGCTATCAGGTCCTATGCGACATCTCAGACAGGGACAGCCGCAAAGACCCTGATGCAGACGGGCAGTGACGCGGCGGCCGTGATGCAGACCGGCAATGGCGGGCATTCTATGACAGGGGAGGACACAGATTTCCTGACGACGAAAACAGAATCCGGTGCTCTGTATGTCTTTCTGGAGACAGACAGCGAATCCTGGATCCTCACGGACACCGGCGCAGGGGACAGTGATCTGGCTTATACATTCCAGGATGATGATATAACCGGTAAAGAGACCGGAAATGAATTGATTATTGAAGACGAACGTGGGGACGGCGCTGCGGCAGACTTCAGATGGGCCTTAGTGCCGGACTCCCTTGAATACAGAACGAAGATCTGGAGGACGATCCTATGATTATGGCAGATGTATATGTACCTTCCATCGGAAGACAGTACGATTTCAGCCTGGATGAGCAGGCACAGATCTCCCAGCTGATCCCCGAGATCGCAGAGGTCATCTGTCAGAAGGAGAACTGCACACTTGGAGGAAACCCGGACGAGCTGCTGCTCTGCCTGATGGACAGCCGGCAGATCCTGAGCAGTGACCACTGCCTGAGCAGCTACGGAATCGGAAACGGATGCAGTCTTCTGCTGGTGTGACGAATTATTGATAGGGCCTTCAGACCGACCGCAGACCGGCCGGTGTATGACCGGGTGAAATGCGGTATTCAGGCCGGTGTATGACCGGATGAAGTGCAGTCTTTGGGCCGGCAGAAGACCGGTATATGCCCGTCAATGTGCATTTTGTCAGATTAAAATGCATTTCGTCAGTCGAAGTACAGACGAAGAGACTTCCGTGGTACAGTATCAATGTAAAAACACAGGAAACGTAAATCAACGAGAATGAAAAGCGGCATAGTCAGAAAGGATGAAGGGACAGATGTTCAGATATGAAAAGCAGGCATTTTCCGCCTCTACTGATCTCATGCACACTGTCTGCAGAGAATTAAGTGCATATGAAGAAGAGATCCGTGCTCTGTCGGCAATGCTGGACAGAAATCCCGAGATTCCTGCACCGAGGTACAAACTCAAAAAGAGTATTGAAAGGCTTGAGCGGGAGGAGACTTCCCTGAACCTGATACGTCGAAAACTGGAATCTGTCCGGAGACTGTATGAAAGCTCTGAAGACAGGATCAGAGACCTGGCAGAGGAGACGGAACGTGTGAACGGAAATGAAAAAACATCCTCTGAGAATGAGGAAAGGCCGAGGGGATTGACGGCAGAGCCGGATGGTCCTCGCATGAGACTCCCGAGAATGGACTGGAAATGGCCTTTCAACCAGCCTCTGGGACCAGGTCCCGGCTATTACTGCCCTCCGGGCAGAAGGGACCCTTTCGGACCATTCAAACCGTACAGACCTGTTTTCCCGTTCCCGCCAAGACGTCCGGTTCCGCTGGACTTTGGATATCTGAAGAGGCTTCTGGCAGACCTTTTCCGCCAGCGTTTCCATACCGGATTATATATGCCGCTTCCGCGCGTTGAACTTATGCCGTATTTTCCCAATCAAAAGGTAGAAACGATTTTGTTACCGCATATTATAGATGAAACGGCAGTGAGACCGCAGATCAGACTGGCGAGATGGGACAGGATCGAGAACCTTTTCGGGACCGATCATTCGTAATAAGAAGGGGAGGAAGAAAAAATGGCAATCAAAGAGATTGAGCAGAATACAGATTATCTGTCAGATGATATCGCTCGCCTGGAGGACGAGAAAGCTTCGCTGGAGCAGGCAATAGATGCAATGTTTGCCGCTGTCCAGGAACTGGAGAGCACCTGGAAGGGACCTGCAAAAGAGAGTTTCCGGATTCAGTTCCAGAATGATTACGAGAAATGTAAGGAAATGAACAAAATTCTGGACGTACTGATTGACAAGCTCAGGATTGCCAGACAGGAATATGATAAATGTGAGAGCGAAGTCGGAAATATCGTACGCGCGATCAGGGTATAAACCAGAGCGGGTTTTGGACAGGGAAAGGAGATTCATAAAATGGCGATGACAAGCAGTCAAGTGACGGAAGTTGATACCGCCAGGCTGGCTTCGGCTGCCGGGACACTCAAAGAAAAGATCCAAAAGGCGGAGACATCCTTTCAAAATGTGATGAATATCGTAAAGAACACAAACCGGTACTGGATCGGTGAGGCAGGGGATGAACACCGTCTGGCCTTCCTTGACCAGCAGGATGACATTGATCAGATCCTGGTGCGGCTCAAAGAGCATCCCGATGACCTTCTGAAGATTGCAGGAATCTATGAGGAAGCCGAAAACAAGACCGAGACGATTGTTGAGGAACCTTTGACGAATCTGATCGTCTGACCTTGTGATGGTGTGATCGCCTGATCGTATGATTGCATGATCATCTGATTGCCTGACCGTGCGATTGCACAACCACGCGATTGCATAATCGCATGATCGTGTGGCTGCCTGATCATCTGATCGGGCAAGCATGTCTGAAAGAAATATCCGTAAAGTCGGGAGCTGCTTTTCAGATTGGAAAAAATGCAGTTTATCAGAAAAACAGGCCGTTTGTCAGGCTTTTACCTGCAGCAGGCTCCCGGATGATAGGATAGAATCACCGAAAGGGAAAAACAAAAAAGAAGATAAAAACAAATAAGACACTAAAAACAGAAACCGGAAACAAACCGACTCAGCTAAGATTCCGCACAGGCGGAACGGAAAGGAAAGAAAAATGGCAGTAAGATTTAAAGTCAACCCTCAGGAACTTGTCAAGCAGGCGCAGGAGCTTCAGGCACTGAATGAACGTTTCAAAACCGAAGTTCAGACAATGACAGAAAAAGAGCAGGCACTTTCCTCCATGTGGGAAGGCGAAGCGAGAAATGCTTTCCATAATGCTTATGCGACAGACGCTGAGAAGTTCCAGAATTTCTACAACGGAATCGCCCGTTTTGTACAGGCACTCAGCGATGCGGCACAGGAGTACGCAAAAGCGGAGCAGACGGCAGCCTCCATCGGAACCAAGAGAGGCTAGGAATGCCAGGCCGGGATCATACGGACGACCACAGCCGGCAGAAAATGAACAATTAATTGATCAGCGACAGATCGGCATCAAAAAAGACAGAGTTTCCCCGATGGGAGAAAGGAAGATAAAATGCAGGGCAATATTTTAGTAACCACACAGGAACTGATGAATGCATCCAGCGAGTTCCAGGCTAGAAATACAGCAATCAACGATGTTACCGGGCAGATGCTTACTCTGGCAAGAGGACTGAACAGCCAGTGGGAAGGCGAGAGTGCCACAGCCTTTATCAACCGCTTCAACGAACTGGAAGACGATATGCAGATGATCAACAAGATGATCACAGAGCATGTCAATGACCTGCAGGAGATGGCTGCTGCATACGAAAAGGCGGAGCAGCAGGTCGCATCCGTCACACAGGTCAACACCAACCTGATCAGCTGACAGGTGTTACCGCCAGTCACAGGACAAAAGGGGGTCAGCTGACAGACCCTGGTCGTTAGTCACAAGACAGAAGATCAATCAAAAGACAGAAGAGATATTTTTAGATTCATTCATCAGAACTGCAGCCGCCCAAAAGGCGGCTGCAGAGAACAAAGACAGACAGGACGGCAGAGAGCCGCACATCTGATTCCGGGTGCGGAGCTCTGCCGGAAGTACAGTATTCACCTGACAGAGCAGCGGATGGAGAGAACAAATGAAGACAAGCGCACAGATTAAAATGAATTACCGGGAGGCTATGCAGCAGGCCAGGGATCTGGATACGCTGGCGGGAAAGATCCGGACTACGGCCAACCAGAAGGTGGAACAGTCCATGCAGCTGCTCTCTTCCGGATGGAAAGGAAACAACGCGTCTGATTTTCTGAGGAAATACAGCGAACTGAAGAGGCAGATCCTGGCGAGCGCAGATGAACTCAACTCGATCGCGGACGACATCAGAAGAACTGCCCAGATTGTCTACAATGCTGAAATGGAGGCACTGCGGATCGCGCAGACCCGTTCAGTATAAACGAAGCACAGAGATCGTAACCGGAGAGGAAAAATCGTAACCGGAAAAGAATAGATATTTACCGGAGAGGAAGAGATCCTAACCGAAAAGGAAAAGATCGTAACCGGAGGGAAAAAGGATGAACGAATTCATGATTAAATTTGCAAGCGCGGAAAGCGCGCTGAGCCAGATGCAGCAGCTGGAATCTGCGATTCGTTCTGAGGGAGAAGAGATCGCAAAGATCCGTAGCGGATTCAACGCCCAATTTGGCGGAAGAGCAAGGATTCTCCAGAACCTTCGCGGACAGATGGACAGGATGTCGGATCTGGGCGACAGCATGAAGACCTTTGAGAGCAGCCTGGAGTCTATTCTCGGAATCTATAATGCGGTGGAGCAGAACCTTCTGGGACAGCTGGAAGACCAGATCATAAGCGGCACAGGCAGTACGGAAACGGCTCCCGTGGCGGAAGATGCCGGCAGTGCAGATGAAACAGTAGACCGGATCCACCACGCAGGAAAAGAAGACGAGAGAAGAGGCCTGATCCCGGGCGCCACGATCATCGGCGGTGCGACACTTGGATCTGCTGCTTATAAGGACCAGAGAACAGGTACGGGACAGGGAGCAGCCCGGAGAACAGACGGACAGACAGAGGAAACATCCGAAGCGGAAACACCTGCAGAGAAGAATGAAGATAATTCTGTCCCCATGACCGCTGATTTCGGGATCCTCCCTCCACGCGGAGAATTAATCGAGATCCTGGCGGACAAAGAACTTCCTGAAAATGCATCCTGGGAAGACTTCCTGGGGATGCTGCCCGAAGACCTGAAAAACATTCTCCCGGAAATTGCAGTGGAGTATCTGCATGAATTATTTGACCTTCTTAAAGAGTTCCCTATGCCCTTTGGAGAAGTCTTTTTCCCTGAGATCAATGATTTCATTAACTGCGGAATCTGGGCAACCTTCTATACCCTGATCACCTGGTATTTTTACCAGCAAGGCGCTTTTGAAAATGGAGAAGAAACTGCAAGCGCGGATGATTCAGAAGAAGACACGGTTGATTCCGAAGAAGAGCCTGTTGCAACAGAAAAAGAGGCTGCAGAGGATTCCTCCCCTACAAACAGCGATACGAAAGCTCCTGCTCAGGCGGATGCAGACAAGGCAGCCGCCTCAGCCAATGACCCTGCAAAGGACGCCGCGAAGACCTCAAAAGAAGATGGTATGAGCGCTTTCAGCAAGGACAAAACAGGTGCCGCAAAAACCCCTGACCCGTCTTCCGCGGATCAGAAGACCGACAAGAGCGCGAAAAGCAGCGGCGGACACAGCGGCGGATCCGGCGGCGGGCACAGCGGTGGTTCCGGCGGCGGTTCCTCTTATTCCCCTGATCCGCTGATCGACTCGACGGACAGCGGGACTGACGCAACAAAAGATTACCTGAGCGGCCTTGTGGGAGAACCCGATGCATCTACAGGCAATGCCTCCGACTGGGCTGTCGGAGCAATGCAGAACTGGGGAAAGGAAGCCGGAGGACAGCTGGCAGGAAACGGAGCAGGAGACGCCTCTGCCCCTGCAGCAGCTGCAGCACAGGGTGCCGGCGTGGTCGGACGGACAGCCCGGTCTGTTGTCTGTGCAGCTGTGATCAATGCAGGCATCGAAGTGGTGATGCATGGAGCCGGTGCCGTGAGCTCAATCCTGGGAGACGGGCAGAAAGAACTGTTCGGAGACATCGATCTCGGGGATGCGGAGTAAAAAGAAAATAAACAGAAATAAATAGAAAAGGCTGAAATGAAAAGAAAGGGCGCAGAAGAGATCTCTGAGCCAACGTCAGCATAAATGCTGCCTCCATCACAGACAGGAGACAAGACGCAGGAGGTGTATCTTGAAAGAATTATTACCTGTTGGAAGCATTGTCCGACTGAAAAACGCGGTCAGAAAGGCTGCGATCATGGGCTATATGCAAAAAGTCACTCCGAATGATGAATCCGGTCACCAGGGTGGAGTATATGACTATATGGCCGTGCCGTATCCGGAGGGATATCTCGGCAAAGGCACTCTCTTTCTGTTCAACGAGGACAATATTGAAGAAGTCTGCTTCCGCGGCTATGAAACCAAAGAGAGCAAAGGATATATGGCTCTTGTAGGTACGGTCTTTGATGCAGCAGAAAAAGAGGTACAGGCAGCTCAGAAAAAGTAAGAGATCACCACTGCTCGAAATGCAGGAACAGCCGTTCAAACGGCTGTTTTTTTTGCAAAAACAGACAGCTGCGAGATACAGATCAAAAACCGCCAACAGCGCAGGCCAGGGTCAAAAACCTCCAGCTGTGCAGGTTCAGACCAAAAACCGTAAACAGCCCAGATTCAGATCAGAAATCGGCATTTTGTCAGGAAAATGTGCTGTCCGTCAGCATTTGGTCCGGATCCGGGGGATGAATGGTAATATAAAATCACCGAAAGGGAAAAACAAACCGGACAAAACAGACCGGAGAAAAACAGAAGAAAACAGAAAAAAGTAAAAGTCAGGTCCTCTGGAGAAGGGCAGAAAGGAAGAAAAAATGGCAGTGAGATTTAAAGTTAACCCGCAGGAGCTTGCAAAGCAGGCACAGACACTTCAGGAACTGAATGAACGCTTTAAGACAGAAGTGACGACCATGACAGAAAAAGAGCAGGCTCTTTCCAGTATGTGGGAAGGCGAAGCGAGAAACGCTTTCCACAATGCCTACGCAACAGACGTTGAAAAGTTCCAGAACTTTTATGCCGGAATCGCCCGTTTTGTGGAGGCACTTGTCCAGGCCGCACAGGAATATGTGAAGGCAGAACAGACAGCATCCTCGATCGCAGCCAAGAGGGCTTAAACGATAAGAGCCCGGCAGGGCAGGAGCTTAAAACAGCAATCCGAGGAGCTCATAACAACGATCCGAGGAAATCATGACAGCAATCCGAGGAGCTCATAACAACGATCCGAGGAGTTCATAACAGTAATCCGGTGAGGAGACCGGGACAGAGATCATTATTTGAACAGTATTGATTCCCGATGGGAAAGAAAGGAATGGACATGGAAGGACAGATTTTAGTAACCACTCAGGAACTGATGAATACATCCAGCGAGTTTCAGGCAAGGAACACAGCAATCAACGATACAACCGGACAGATGCTCACCCTGGCAAGAGGCCTGAACAGCCAGTGGGAAGGCGAGAGCGCAACAAGCTTTATCAATCGCTTCAATGAGCTTGAAGATGACATGCAGATGATCAACAAGATGATCACAGAGCACGTAAATGATCTTCAGGAAATGGCAGCAGCCTATGAGAAGGCAGAGCAGCAGGTTGCATCCGTCACACAGGTAAACACCAACCTGATCAGCTGACCGGGAATAAAGAGACCGGAATAAAGAAACCGGAATAAAGAAACCGCAATAAAGAGCTAAACCAGGACGGCAGACCACAAATATGCAGAGCAGCGGAGGCATCCTTACCTCCCTGCTCTGCAAAATGGATTATAAAGATAAAAGAACAAAACGGGAAAATATAAAGGAACGCAATAAACGGGAGAATAGAAAGGAACAGTGGCATGAACAACATTAAAGATCTTCTTCCTATTGGATCTGTTGTCGTCCTGAAGGACTCGGAAAAGGCGCTTATGATCATCGGAATACTGCCCAGAAACGGAGAAACCGTACGGGATTATGTCGGTGTTCTGTATCCGGAAGGATTCATTTCTTCCGACATGTTTCTTGTTTTTGACCACAAAGACATTGATATCGTTCTTTTCCGAGGTTTTTATGGAGGAACGATATGGGACCAGGTTCTGATGCGTGCCGAGCAGGTACTGGGAGAATCACAGACACAGAGCAGTACAGAGGAAAACAGTACCGCGAAAGGCAGTACAGCTGAAAGTAATACAAGGGAAAACAGTGCAGCGGAAAGCAGTACAGCCGAAAGCAACCAGACTGCAATGTAATACAGCAGATGCAGACAGAAAGGCAGACACAGGAGATTTACCGGAGGGGTATTTACCAGAGGCGAAAAGATGAATACATTTTCAGTTAAGTTTAATACGGTCCAGGGGGTTGCCCGTGATCTGAAGGATTACGTCACTTCTCTGAATGAATACAAGGGAAGCATTGAATCCGTGAAATCCTCTCTGGGCAGCCATATGGGAGCCAGATATTACGCATCATTCAAAAACAGGCTGGTCAATATTGAGACAGAAATGGATGAGCTCAATAAAATCTCCTCCCAAATGGAGAAGGCCCTGGAGCAGATCATTGAGGTTTATATCCAGACAGAGAAAAAGCTGGCCCCGTCAGTCGGAGGCGGTACGAAGACTCCATACGGGAGGATTCCTGAAGGCTTTGACGAAAAGATCAAGGACGTGATCAAAGCTCTTTGGGAGGTGATCCGCAAGTTCTTATCACAAGGCGGTTCCGAAGGAATAGACTGGCGTAAAAAGATTCTGATATCTCTTTTGACTCTTGGTCTTCTTTCCGGCGGAAAGCTCAGTTTAGATCCAAAGGGAACAGGAGGAGGCGGTTTCAGAAACTCGAAAGAAGAGGAAGACAGCATTCCCGAGCGCCTTTCCAATATGCTGGATCTTCCCGGTGATATTTCGGATGCGATCAGTACGATCTACGATGTGTTTGACAAGGATGGATATGACGAGTCAGGTGTCATCGGATGCATCACCGGCGTGCTGGGCATCCTGAGCAGCGGCGCGGACATGGCAGATTCCAAGACTACATCCGAGTTGTACAGAAACGGGGTAGACCTCGGCAAGGATATTATCGGAGGGGCAAAAGATGTGCTGAGCCTGCTCAAGCACGCTGACCTTGTTCCGGATAATAACATTACAGGCGGCCTGCTGTTCGGGCTCAAGGAGATTAAAAACGCCGGTGCCTTTTCTGTGGACTTCCTGGAAAACTATGAGAAAAATAAGGACAGCCTGGCCCGATTCTTTAGGGATTCAGGAGATATGGTGGAGGATATTTCCAAATTTGTGCAGGGAGCTGTCACCACAAATGAAGGATTCCTTGCGGGACTGAAAGGAAAGGCCCTGGTTACTGCGCAGATGTGGGGAACAACCGTCACCAGCCTTTATACAACAGGATCCTATGCAATTGGAGACATGATCGACAAATACCAAAACGGCACACTGGACTGGGGAAGCGGCGCTGAATCTTGGGGAAAAGGAGCTGTGGGAGGAATAGGAAAAATCCATAAATTTCTTACACTCGGTCTCGTGGATCCTGATATGAACAAAACATGGGATATATATATGAAACATGTGGATCGGAATGTAGAACTCATCAATAAATACGGCAACAACTGGTTTACACGCAGTGGATTGACGGTTTACGGAACACTGGATTCATTTGTAGAAGGCTCGGCAGAAGCAATATGGTCTTCCAGCTATGATGCTGCAGGGAAGATCTACAACGGTTTTCAGACTGCTGCCGAAGGGGCTAAAAACGTTGGAGAGTGGGTCTGGACCAAGGGATCGGATATTGTGAGCTTCTTCCGAAGATAGTTACATCCGTCCGCCTTGCGTCGGATGCCGGCAGGTCGGGCTATTGTCCGTTCCATTCAATCAGGAATACGACGGTTCCTGTATCATGATCTTTGCCGAAGTCGCCGTCGTTCCATGTATAGGGCGTGTCTTTGTAGAAGAACAGTGCGTAGTCTTCGCCGTCATTTGCATTATCCGGCTGTCCTTCAAGCCAGTTATCATACCAGTAAGGGGAACCGTCCACCCATTCCCATTGCCCTTCGGTTTTTTCATCGGTCAGGCCGAAATAGGCGTCTTCAAGGCCGAGATCATGCATCACGTAATCGTACAGTGCAGTATTTTCCGCGTCATCGTCGATGACTGCGAGATAGCCGCCGCGCGATTCGCAGTATTCCTGGGCCTGACGGAAGGAGTTGATCTCTGCTGTCTCATAGGCGTAGTAGGTGTGGCCATTGTAAAGCAATGTGTCGTAGGATGGGATATCCATTTCGGGAGCAGTTTCAACAGGTGTATAGACGAAGGTGACGCTGTTATCTGCGCCTGCGCGGAGAGTTATATTGATCTCTTCATTTATCGGCTCATAGCCGTTGACTTCGGGTGCTTTTACTGTGATGGAATCACCGTCATAGCCGGCAGAGGT
>ONXK01000282.1 GCA_900321785.1 uncultured Lachnospiraceae bacterium
CATCCGCCCCGAGGTCGGCGTCACTACCACAGCTTTTCCCTGTGCAACTCTCCTTGCCTGCACCTGGAACGAGCAGCTTCTTGAGGAAGTCGGCCGGGCAGGAGGCAGCGAGATCGTGGAAAATAACCTCGCCATCTGGCTGACCCCCGCCATGAATATCCACCGCAGTCCCCTCTGTGGCAGGAATTTCGAATACTACTCCGAAGATCCCCTGATCGCCGGCAAAATGGCAGCGGCCCTGATCCGCGGCATCCAGTCCTGCGGTGTCAGCGCCTGCGCCAAACACTTTGCCTGCAACAACAAAGAGACAAACCGCTTCGAATCCGATTCCCGTCTGTCCGAGCGCGCACTGCGCGAGATCTACCTCAAGGGATTTGAAATCGCAGTCAAAGAGGCAGACCCCTGGATGATCATGTCTTCCTATAACCTGATCAACGGCGTCAGAGCTTCTGAGAACAGGGAACTTCTGACCGGCATCCTGCGTGATGAGTGGGGCTATGCCGGAATGGTCACTACCGACTGGTGGAACCATGCTGCCCAGCCCGCTGAGATCTGCGCCGGCAATGACGTCAAGATGGGCTGCGGCTACCCTGCGAAAGTGATGGCCGCTTTCCGGGCAGGAGAAGTCACCGAGGCAGAGATTGACACCTGCGCAAAGCGTGTCCTGGGCATGATCCTCCGTCTCGAATGAAGCGGCAGGACATTCACAATTTACCCGAAGCCCCGACAGTAAGGGGGATAGAGGATAGATTTTGTGGACATGATACAGTTTGTATCGTGATAAATGTTCGTATTGAGATTGATGGAGAAGTTACAATGGAATACGGATTGATCGGAGAACACCTTTCACACAGTTTTTCCAAAATGATCCACGAAAAAATAACTCCCTGCAACTATGATCTGAAGGAACTTGCACCCCAGGAAGTGGGGCCCTTCCTGCGTGCAAAAGAGTTTAAGGGAATCAACGTTACGATCCCATATACACAGATGGTCATTCCTTATCTGGAAGAGATCAGCAGCCTTGCCGGCCGCATCGGTGCTGTTAATACGATCGTCAACAGAAAGGGAAAACTCTGCGGTTATAATACAGACTATTATGGAATGAAAGCCCTGATCGACCGGCTGGGTATTGATCCCGCAGGGAAAAAGATCCTGATCCTTGGTGCAGGCGGATGCAGCAGGACGGCCCGGACGGTTGTCACGGAACTTGGTGCCGCTGAGGTGTATATTGTCAGTCCTGCAGGAGAGAATGGACAGGAAAAGGCAGTCTCTTTCGAGGAGGCCTGCGACATGCATGCCGACGCGGAGATCATCATCAACACGACCCCGTGCGGAATGTATCCCGACATTGATGACTGTCCTATCGATATCTCCGGATTCCACAGGCTCTGCGGCGTCATTGACGTGGTCAGCAATCCCCTGCGCACGGTCCTGGTTCTCGAGGCACAAAAGCGCGGCATCCCGGCAGAGGGCGGCCTTTACATGCTGGCCGTCCAGGCGGTCCGCGCTGCCGAGATCTTTACCGGCACGAAGATCGGAAGTGAAAAAACGCAGCAGATCTTTGTCGATTTTCTCAATTCCAGGCGCAATATTGTCCTTACAGGAATGTCCCTGGCCGGGAAAACGACCCTGGGAACCCTTCTTTCAGAACGCCTTGGCAGACCCCTTGAGGATACCGACCAGATGATCATCCGAAGGGAACAGCGTACCATCACGGAGATTTTCGCTGTAGACGGAGAAGAATACTTCCGTGACCGGGAGACGGAAATGGCCCGCATCCTGGCACCGCAGAACGGCCTTGTCATTGCGACAGGCGGCGGCCTGATCCTGCGCCCGGAAAATGTCGACGCCCTCAAGAAGAACGGCTGCATCATTTTCCTGGACCGCCCTTTTGACCAGATCCTTCCTGCCGATGACAGACCTCTGGCTAATACCAGGGAGAAAGTGGCGGCTCTCCTCAAGGTTCGCTACCCCATCTACAAGTCGGTCTGTGACGAGTCGGTCACCAACGATCTGACACCTGAAGAAGGCATTACCAGAATTCTCAATGCCCTCCAGCATGCATGACAAAAAGACCGGGAAATGAGCAAAGAAAAAAGCCCGGCATATCATAAACCAGGCTTTGAAAACAAAGAACAGTCTCAGAAAATAAAGGACGGTCCCATAAACAAAGAACAGTCTCAGAAAACAGAGAATAAGCTCTGTCAGTTGTCCCATTCGCAGATATAGGCATACCGGTCCTTGTAGGGGCGGGCATCCGGTGTATAAACTTTCTTGCCGAATGT
>ONXK01000089.1 GCA_900321785.1 uncultured Lachnospiraceae bacterium
GGCAATGTGAATGTGTCCAGACTGGGCAAACGTATTACCGGCAGCGGAGGATTTACGGATATATCCTCCAATTCCAAGAAAGCGGTATTCTGCGGCACGCTGACAAACGGAGTAAAGATTCAGACAGGCGACGGAAAACTGAAGATCCTTCAGGAGGGGAAACTCCGTAAATTTGTTTCCAGGGTCAATGAAATCACTTTTTCGGGCCCTGTTGCGGCAGGCAAAGGAAGGAAAGTTCTGTATGTGACGGAAAGAGCAGTATTTGAACTGAAAAAAGACGGAATGCATCTGATCGAAATAGCGCCGGGAATCGATCTGCAGACACAGGTTCTGGATCAGATCGATTTTAAGCCGATCATCGAGGATGTGAAGCTGATGGACGAGAGGATATTCCGGGATGAGCCTATGGGGCTGGTTGTTGCTGATTAAACAGACTTTTTTGAACCGAGCAGTTTTGGAAACAAGGAGTCTTCAAACTATTAAGGAGAGTAAACCATGTATGCCCTTATAGCATTTATTCCTATTATCATTACTGTTATTGTCATGGTCAACTGGCCAGCAAAAAGAGCGCTCCCGCTTGCCTGGCTGATCACAGCCATCATCTGTCTGACAGCATGGAAAATGAGTCTGGTTTCGGTTGCTGCGCATACGATCAGCGGTATGCTGACATCTCTTGATACCATCTGCGTGATTCTCGGAGCCATTCTCATCATGAACACGATGAAGCAGTCCGGCGCGATGCATGCGATCAATCAGATGTTTACGAAGATCAGTGATGATCCCCGCATTCAGATGATCATCATCGGATTTGCGTTCGCCGCCTTTATTGAAGGAGCTGCAGGGTTCGGCACCCCGGCTGCTCTGGCTGCCCCTCTTTTGATCAGTATCGGCTTTCCGCCTCTGTGCGCGGCAATGGTATGTCTTGTCTTGAATTCTACACCTGTAGCTTACGGCGCTGTCGGAACACCGACATCTACTGCAGTTATCCAGGTACAGGATCAGGTGAAAGGAATGCTGCCGCCCGGCGGTGATTTTGAAGCCTACAGGCTTGGAGTGACAAAATGGGCGGCAATTCCAAACGCGATCATCTGTCCGATCATTATTTTTATAGCGATGTGCATGATGTGCAAAATGTTTGGAAAGGAGAAGTCAATAAGACCTGCCCTGGAGTGCATCCCCTACATTCTCTTGTCAGCGATCGTCTTTTGTATCCCCTTCATCGCCTGTGCGACTTTTCTCGGACCGGAATTCCCTGCGCTTATAGCCGGTCTGGTGGCAATGGTATTTTGTATTATCACCGCAAGAAAAGGGGTTCTGGTTCCGAAAAACAGGTTCGAATTCCGGAATCAGAGTGAATGGGAGGATTACTGGAAAGCTTCTACAGTCGTCGAAGAAGAGAAAGATGCCGACGCCAGGCCTGACAAGGTCATGTCTCCCGTATTGGCGTGGATGCCCTACATCCTTGTTGCGCTGATTCTTGTCATTACACGTATTCCCGCCATCGGCATTAAGAATATTCTCAATGTGACGACAGCACCTTTTGCGATCAGTATTCCCACTATTTTTAACGTTCCGGTCAATTATTCATTTAAATGGGCATGGAATCCGGGAATCATTCCTTTTATCCTTGTCGCCCTGATCGTTATTCCCATGCATCGGATGAACGGAGAACAGGTCAAAACTGCATGGAAGGATACGGGGACGATGCTGGCAGGTGCCGCCATTGCGCTGGTGTTCGGCATTGCGATGGTACAGCTTTTCCGCAATTCCGGCACCCCGGCAGCAGAAGGAGTAACGGAACTGCAGTATTTCAACAAAACGATGCTGAGAGTAATGGCGGAAGGTATGGCCGGACTCTTCGGTTCTGCATATATCGTAGTCTCCCCTCTGATCGGAGTCATCGGAGCCTTTATTTCAGGCTCGGCGACAGTTTCCTGTACCTTGTTCACATCGCTGCAGTTTGATACGGCAGTACTTCTCAATCTTCCGACTATGCTGATCGTTGCAATGCAGATCTGCGGCGGCGCAATGGGAAATATGGTCTGTGTGAATAATATTGTCTCGGTGTGTGCGACCTGTGGAACCGTCGGCAGAGAAGGACGTCTTATAAGATCTAATGTCGTACCCATGCTGATTTACGCGGCATTGACCATCCTGATCCTTGGAGGATTGATCGTGTCAGGATTTGATCCTTACCCGATGTAGTAAAAAAGGTCTTTACCCGCTGTAAAAAGAGACAGGTGACTGTTGACTGCAAGTGACACCGGCAGGGACGCGAGGCATCCCCTGTCATACATGACCAGGGGAGAACGTCCTGCTTGCTGTGAAACAGCAGTTGATCTTATATACAGCGGGTAACGATATAGAGATGAAAGGATTACTGCCAGGCCTGAAAGGAAAAGGAACGGACGGGAACGTGACGACAGCGATCCTGAAAGAGAAAGGAGTAAAAAATGGACAAACTATTTGCAGACACAGGGTTAGGAAAACATATCATAAGGACGCACCATTGGGGAATTGTTCTTCCGACCGTAGAAAAAGCAGAGCAGTTTATGGAGACTTTTGGCCTGGTAGAGGACTACAGAGGACATGTAGAAGCCTATGATTCGCACCTGATTTTTACAAAGAGAGGGAACGGGCAGGACGCAATTGAATTTATCATTCCTCAATCCGGTGTGCTTAAAGAGTTTAATAAGGGAAAAGGAGGAATTGCCCATATTGCCTATCTTGTGGATGATATCCGCGCATGTATGAAGGAGGCAGAGGAAATGGGCTTTCAGATGTTGGAAAAAGAACCTGTCGAAGGCACGGAAGACATCATCGTCAATTTTATCCGTCCCAGATATACACAGGGGATATTGGTGGAGCTGATCGAACAGGTCGGCAACATCAACTACGATGCGACCTTTACATCCCGCCATGGAAATCCGGAATAATGCACAGCTTCAAGACTCGCTTGCGGGTATTGCGCGATGAAGAATAAATAGTCAGGCACAGAGAATGGATCAATGCGAACATGATATGAACAATGCAATGCAAGAACATCTATTGCTTTTGCCGTTTAGAGACCGCTGACAGGGAGAATGGTATATGTATACTTTGGGAATTGATATAGGATCGTCGTCCAGTAAAGCTGTTCTTTTAAAAGATGGAAAAGAACGGGTTTCTCAGGCTGTGATCCAGGTCGGAACCGGGACTTCAGGTCCGGCACGGGTGATTGAAGAAACTTTTGGAGGGTTGGATATCACCATTGAGGATATGGACTATATCGTCGCAACAGGATACGGACGTTTTTCCGTAGAGGAAGCGGATAAACAAATCAGTGAGATCAGCTGCCACGCAAAGGGAATCTATTATCTTTACCCGACGGCGCATACGATCATTGATATTGGCGGACAGGATGCAAAAGCAATACGCCTGGACGGCAAAGGGAACATAGGGCAGTTTGTGATGAATGACAAATGCGCGGCAGGTACGGGGAGATTTCTGGATGTGATGTCCAGAGTTTTGGAGATTCCTCTGTCAGAGCTCGGGGATGTGCATTTTAAGGCGACCCAGTGGGCGTTTGTCAGCAGCACATGTACCGTCTTTGCCGAGTCAGAAGTTATTTCCCTGCTGTCCCAGGGAGTATCAAAGGAAAACATTGTCGCCGGAGTGCATCAGTCAGTTGCGAGTAAGGCATGCTCGCTGGTCTATCGCGTCGGGGTCACGGACGATATTGTGATGTGCGGAGGTGTCGCACAGAACAAAGGAGCTGTAGATGCGATCGAAAAAGAACTGAGCAAAAAGATTATTGTTGCGGAGGATCCGCAGCTGACCGGGGCACTTGGCGCCGCACTGTTTGCGTATGAACTGTGTAATAGAAGCAAACGATCATAAACCGGGAGGAAAAAAGATGGATAGTATCAACATTAATGAAGCAAGTGCAAAAGAGCTGCTTGGATATTTTCAGGCTAAGCTGGATGAAGAAGCATGGGAAGCGAAGAAGGAAGGACGTCTTGTCTGCTGGTCCGCTTCTGTAGCGCCTCCGGAATTTTGTGTGGCTATGGACATTGCCATGGTTTATCCGGAAACACATGCAGCGGGAGCAGGCGCCAGAAAAGCGTCCATGGAGCTTCTGGAAGTAGCTGACCAGAAGGGATACAACATTGATACATGTTCCTATGCCCGCACAAATCTGGGCTATATGGAACTTCTGAAGCAGGAGGCAATGAGCGGAGAGAGGTCGGAGGTTCTTAAAAACTCCAAGGCAGCCTATGTTCCGCTTCCGGATCTGGTGATCACCTGCAACAATATCTGCAATACCCTGCTCAAATGGTATGAAAATCTGGCCAAGGAGCTGAATATTCCCTGCATCATCATTGATGTGCCCTTCAACCACACCATGCCGGTAAAGCGGCACAATAAAGAGTATATCGCCGATCAGTTCAGGGTCGCGATCGCTCAGCTTGAGGAGATCACAGGAAGGGCTTTTGACTACGATAAGTTTTTTAAAGTACAGGAACAGACACAGCGTACCATCTACTGGTGGAATAAAATTGCCAGCTTTGCACAGCGCAAACCTTCTCCTTTAAACGGCTTTGATCTTTTCAATTATATGGCACTGATCGTCTGTGCACGATCCAGGGAATATGGAGAGATCACCTTCCGCCGTTTCTGTGAAGAGCTCGAAGCAAAAGATCAGGCCGGTAAGTATGCTTTCGGTGATGCGTCAACAGAAAAGCACCGTATCGCCTGGGAAGGGATCGCTGTATGGACATTCCTTGGCGCTACGTTTAAGGGCCTGAAAGCACAGGGCTCTGTCATGACAGGGAGCTGCTATCCCGCTATGTGGAGTCTCGTTTACACCCCCGGTGACCTGGAATCCATGGCTGAGGCATACACCAGGGTCTACATTAATACCTGTGGGTCAAACCGCTATGAAGAGTTTTATAAAGTGGTCAGAGATTCCAAGAGCGATGGTATGGTGATGCACCTGAATCGCAGCTGCAAAAATATGGGACTGCTGAATAATGAGGGTGCTGAATATGTAAATAATAAGATGGGAATTCCATTTGTCAGTTTCGATGGAGACCAGACCGATCCCCGTGTGTTCTCGGACGCACAATACCTGAATCGTATACAGGCTCTTTCTGAGATGATGGATGCTCATAATTCATGATAAAAGCAGTGGGGAATTTTCAGCATGTATTTCTCAGCGAGCCGCCGCAATGCTGAAACCCTGCGGTGTAAGAGACAGGTATTAAACAGTATTGGGTAAGAATTGATTAGGATATAAGACCATTGAAACGAAAAGGAGAATTCGATGAGTACTATAAATGAACTGATCTCCCGGTTTAAGGAGATTGCAGATAATCCCAAAAAGGCAATGGATGATTACAGAGCAGAGACCGGTAAGGGTGCGGTAGGCATTATGCCTGTCTACTGTCCCGAAGAAATCGTTCACGCAACGGGATATCTTCCAATCGGCATGTGGGGCGCGCAGGGCAAAAATATTTCCAAAGCAAGAGCGCTTCTTCCTCCCTTTGCATGTTCTATTATGCAGTCGAGTATGGAGTTGCAGTTGAGCGGCGTTTATGATGAACTGTCCGCAGTTATTTTCTCTGTTCCCTGTGATACACTTAAGTGCATGAGCCAGAAATGGAAGGGGAAAGCCCCGAAGATCGTTTTCACCCATCCTCAGAACAGAAAAGCAGCGCAGTCTGCTGCAAATGTATTCTGCCGCGAAGAATACCTTCATGTGAAGGAAGAACTGGAGGATATCCTTGGCGTTCAGATTACCAACAAAGATATCAATAACAGTATTGCTGTCTATAATGAGAATCGTCAGGCTCTTCGTGAATTCAGCGACCTTGTTGCGGAAAACCCGGGGCTGATCAGGCTTAGAGACCGCCATGCCGTTATCAAGGCACGCTGGTTTATGGAAAAATCCAGGCACACTGCTCTGCTGAAGGAACTTAATGATGCGATCCGCAGTGCGGAAAAGGTTCCTTTTAACGGCAAGCGTGTCATTGTCAGCGGCATCACACTGGAACCGTATGAGGTTCTCGATATCTTTGAAGAGTTCGGCTTCGCCATTGTGGCGGATGACCTTGCCCATGAGACAAGGAATTTCCGTCAGGATGTGCCTCAGGATGAAGACCCCCTGATGGCGCTTGCCAGAGCCTGGAATTTATTTGATGGATGCTCCCTGGCGACAGATGCTGATAAGCCGAAGGGAAGAATACTCATTGACGCTGTGAATAAATATAAGGCTGATGCAGTCATCATCTGCATGATGAAATTCTGCGATCCGGAAGAATTTGATTATCCCATCCTTTTGCAGGAATTTGCAGAGGCAGGCGTCAAGAATCTCCAGATCGAGATCGATCAGGAGACTACTTCTTTTGAACAGATCCGCACCAGGATCCAGACATTCTCTGAAGTGATTTAAGAGAATACCAACCTACGAACATGCCATACTGTCTGCATGCGGACAGTACTGACATGGATATAACATCTCCTTTGTTTCGGGAAGCCCTCTCAGTGCTGCATAAAGCAGCGCAGAGGGCTTCCCCTATAATGATATGATTTAATAAGAGAAATCGGAAAGGAAAAAGATGAGAATAGAAGCTGAGCAGACACAGTGTATGATCATTGATATGCAGGAAAAACTGATGGCGGCTATGAGCGGCAGGAAGAGATGTGAAAGCAGGGCGATCATGTTGATCAAAGGGCTTAGAGTGCTAGGAATTCCGATGCTGGTCACGCAGCAGTATACGATGGGACTCGGGAATAGTATTCCGGAGGTTTTTGAAGCGGTGGAAAAAGAGGAATATTTTGATAAAAGAACCTTCAGCTGCACAAAAGATGAAGCGATACTGTCTGAACTTCAGAAGAACAATAAAGGGGTCGTCCTGATTTGCGGCACGGAAGCGCATGTTTGTGTGCTGCAGACATGCATCGATCTGAAGAAGCTGGGATACACGCCGGTCCTTGTGACCGACGCGATCGCCTCGCGCAAAAAAGAAGACAAAAAGATGGCTCTTAAACGGGCGGAGCAGGAGGGCATTCTTCTGACGACCTCGGAGGCGGTTCTCTTTGAACTTCTTGCGGATTCCAGACACCCGAAGTTCCGTGAGATATCCACGCTGGTAAAATAAATAAGCCATCAGACCATAAGGCTATAGGGCCATAAAAAGAAGAAGGGATGAATTGATATACAGCAAAAGCGGAACATATATTGGGACGCGGGCTGTAAACAAATAATCATATAAAAGGGGAAATGTGAAGGTGTGCAACAAAAAATAAAGGCAGAAAAACCGTATTATAGAAGCCTGAATATGGTTTTTCACTCCAGAGATTTGTGCTGAGAGGCGGCTCAAGTCTCTGGAAAAGGGCGCCGCTCTGGCGAACGGCGTGGTTGGAAAGAATCAAAAACCGGCGCCTGTTTCCGGCGGATCCGAATCAGAGGGGTGAATCAGCCGGACTGATATTGGTAACAAATCAGCGAAGCATGGAGCCGGACATGACCATCTTCATAACTTCGGATGTGCCCTCGTAGATCTCGGTGATCTTGACGTCGCGGAGTTTGCGCTCTACGCCGTACTCACGGCAGTAGCCGTAGCCGCCCATGTACTGAACAGCGTGACGGCAGACATCGTTAGCAACGGTTGCAGCAACGAGCTTAGCCTGTGCAGCGAGGAAGTTGTAGTTCTCGTGGTTATCCTTGGCAACAGCTGCCTGCCATGTAAGGAGACGGGCTGCGTTGATCATAGCCTGGTCCTCAGCCATACGGAACTGAGTGTTCTGGAAAGCGGTGATGGGCTTGCCGAACTGCTTTCTCTCTTTGCAGTACTTGATGGCTTCGTCCAGAGCGCCCACGGATACCCATGCGCTTGATGTCGGGCTGGACTTCCAGACCGGGAGTGTTCCTGTCAACAAGGAATGCGGACATGCCCTTGTGAGCGGGGACGGACTTGTCAGTCAGAGCGAATACCAGGAAGGTATCAGCGAAACCGGAGTTGGTTGTGAAGATCTTAGCGCCGTTGATCACATAGAAGTCGCCATCCTTCTCAGCGGTGGTGACTGC
>ONXK01000121.1 GCA_900321785.1 uncultured Lachnospiraceae bacterium
GCAAGAACACGTGCCGTTACCGTCTTTCCGGTTCCGGTCGCACCGGCAATCAGTCCATGCCGGTTTGCCATGCGGGGCAGGAGAAAGATCTTCTCCCCGTCATCGTTATCGGCCACCCAGATTTTGCCATCTCTCAGCATAACTCCACCTCCTGTTCCACAGTGCTGCTTCCGACTAAAACTACAGTCATCTGCAAAAAAAGTTCCGATCCGGTTCTATTTGCACTTCACCGGAATATATCAGAATAAAGGAAGATCCGTCTGAATCAGGGAGGATCCATCGAAATAAGGGGGGATCCGTCTGAATCAGGGAGAATCCATCGAAATAAGGGGGGATCCGTCTGAATCAGGGAGAATCCATCGAAATAAGGGAGGATTCTTCAGAATAAGGGTAGCAGTACCTTTTCCTGTGATCCATCAACATCCGGCAGGGGCAGGCAGCACAGATTGCCAACGCGTCCGTTTTTGACCCATCGCACGCCGTATCCGTCCATATACTGCCACTGTCCATCCACATATTTCCAACCGGTAAGAGGCTTTCCACAGTCAAAATAAAACCATAGACCGGCCTGCTCATACCACCCTCTATACAGATAAAAATCTATGATCTGATAGATATCCCGGTAGGTACTCCCGTCATAATGAATGCCGTCGGGAGATCCGAAAGTATAGCGGATCCTGTTATAGGCATCAATATAGTAAACATCCTGAAGATTCTCCTGCGCATATGCGTTGAAACTCTCGATTCGGGAATTCTTTGCATTGGGACTGCGCCCGTCATCTACGGGTGTGACGGAGACAAAAAAGGTTCGGGCGCCCAGTTTCTTCCACTCTGCCGCTTTCTGATTGATATAATCGATGTACTGATAGACATTGCCCAGGTCATTGACACCCATGAGGATCACCACATCCGTGTTCTCATCGATCAGATATTCTACATTTGGAATACCGGTGCTCACCATCCAGCTGTAGCCCATACTGTTTTTTGCAGACCAGTAATCATCAGGATTCCCGCCGCAGTACATCTCCATTCCGACAGTTCTGGAATCTCCTATAAAGACGGTCTTACGGTCGTCGGAAAAGGAATCCAGGCTGTTTATGGAAGCGGCCGGATAACGAAGGGGAATCCGGATATCTGCTGGGGATCTCTTTGATGATTTCCTTGATTGGGAATTCTCCTCTTTCGAATACTCTTCATCAGAAATCTCTTTTTGGGAAATCTCTTTTTCGGATAAGTCTTCCTCGGAAATCTCATCTTCAGAAAGCTCATCTTCAGAAAACTCATCCCTGGAAAACTGTTCTTCAGAACCGGAATCCTCCTGTTCGGATGTTTTATTGTCCTCTTCTTCCTTTCTGTTCTGCAGAAAACTCTCCATGGCAGAATCTTTTCCGGAATCGTCATCAGAGCCGGTTTCGCTGTCCTTTTTCGTGGAATAGATCTTTTCGGAAGCAGCCTGCAGAGATTTCCTTACTTCGACAGCACGCTCATTTGCCCCGGTACCTTTCGAATAAACACCTGCCTGCAGGGCACCTACAAGCGACACACTGAAAGGGCTTCCTGCATTCTCGAAAAATGTGCCGCATGCACTTAAGAGCCTGTCGCTCTCTTTGTCCGCAGATTTTACGGCAAGTCTGGAGGCTGCTTTTAAGATCGCTTTGCGGGGTACGTCCGTCATACCAGGTCACCGCCTCCGAAACCGCTTCCTCAAAATAAGGGATCAGCTCCCCGGGGATTTTCGTCTCATCACGGTCCTCTTCTTCAGGAAAATCATCCGGATCCAGATTCCAGCGCCTGAGCACTTCCTTTTCATTCCATTCTGTTTTCTGCCGGCCTTTCGAAGTCCCATCTCCCGGTGTATCTTCGTCTTTCTCCTGATCCTTATCATCGGATCCCCACCATGTCTCCTGCATGGACAGACGGGATCTTGTGTACGCAGCCGTCTGCGGCGCGGCACAGTCCGATCCGGAACAGGCATAAACCGCACCCGCTGTATAAAGCGTCAGGATCAGACCCGTCAAGCCTGCCGCAGCGATCCTGCAGATCGTTTTTCCCTTAACATGCCGGTCTCCGGGCTCTCTTTTTATGTATTCAGTTCTGATTCCGTCCATGCACACACGATCCATGGGCGGGATCCGGACCGCCTCGTTTCCTGAGACGTCCTCAATTTTATGCATCTGATAATTTAGCAAAAGTCTGTCCTATCTGTGTCAAATACCGCCCTGATCCTCAGTCTTTTTGGTACGGTCATAGATCGAATGTCCGATTCCTTCCCAGATGTTTTTGTGCTGAACCCGTCATTTTTAATGCACTGGCTCATATATTTTTCCGAGCAGAAATTCAGGGACAGATAATCCGGCAGCACAAAGGAAAGCTGGACATTGTTGTCTTCGGTAATCTTTGCGACCGTGTTCTCCCAGTAAGGATCCAGTGAGTCGGGCGCATCGAACATTCCAATCGCAGGGACCTGCTGCATGGGAAGGTTTTTGATCAGAGTTTCCTTGTATTCCTGCAGCTGTTCATCTGTAATGCTGTCTGCATTGATCTGCGGCAGGGCAAAGGCCGCGGGCTTCATGACGATATAAAAGCACACACAGGCGATCACGGCAGCCGCATTCACCCAGGGAAGAATGGTCCCGAATGCGATCAGGAACAGTGAGTAGGCAATGGTAATGGCAAGCAGCATTCTGTGGAGCTGATATGACTTATAAAGAAGGATTGTCGCCTCATAAATCATGATTCCCGACACAAGCAGCAAAAACATGACAGCCGCGGATCCGTCCTTTTTTCTTTTCACCAGTGCGGCAATATACTCAACGAAGAGAATGGCCCATTCAAAATAGAAAAGAAAGGCGATACCGCCTGCCCAGCGATATTCTTTGATCATATCGATCGCGGACCGGACACTCTCCTTGTTCACCTGCAGAAGGCTCTGGAATATTTGTCCCGCCTGGCCGCTGCGGATAATCTGGGCAAGTTTGAGAGCCGGCGCCACTTCAAAGTATTCGGCGATGAATCCCATGAAATAGTACATGAGGACCACAGTGCCGAACATAGCCGCCAGGATCAGCAGCGTGCTGATAAAGCGGGAAAACTCTCCGATCTTATTGTTGCGAAAGACCACAAGATAAAGCGGAATCAGAAACATGACGGCAAAATAGGGCCGCATGACTCCGAAGGCAAAAGTGAGAAGTACCATGGCAAGCAGGGCCAGATCTTTACTGAGTCTGGAAGCGTCCGGGGATTTCAGATACCAGATCACAAGTCCCATGAAAACCACGATATAAAAGTGATAGCTTGCCTCCGCCATGCCGGACCATGTATACCTTGCAGCGATCAGCTGCGTAAGGAAAAAGAGTGCCGTCAGAAGAGACTGCATCCTGCCGGGACGGACCAGAGCGACAAAAACGATGTTGGCAAGGACTGCCATAATAATGTTGCAGAAATAAATATAATTGTGAGAATCACACCCTGTTACAAGAGAAATCAGATAATAAGGGATATAGGTAAAGACATTATAGGGTCCGTAAGGAACATTGCCGGAAGTGATCTCATTAAAGCCTGTCATACCCCTGGGCACGCCGTAATAACGCAGGATACGCACCACACGGTAATAACCCACTTCATCATTCCATGTTGTATTCCAGGCGTCCAGCTTCATGGGACTGGTGCCGGAAAGGAGTCCGATCAGCCACCCTGCGATGATCGGAGCCAGTATGATCAGAAGCCAGAGCAGAAAAGGTCTGCTCTTTTTTGTTTCAGTTATTGTTTCCATAAATCTCCCTTTTTCAAACCAGTGTAATGAACGTTCATGTAATCCGGTTGTAGTCGCACCGAGATCGGATCAGTAACCGGGCCTTTTCCATTCCCAATTGGCATTCGTCAATGGAAAACGTTCCTGAGCCCGTTCAGGGCTGTAGACCCCGCAACAACCAGCAAAGCTTTTTAGTGCGGATGTAACTTGTACGTAGTCCGTCACAGCATGCCGGAAAAGTTCTGCATTTTTGAAAGAATGCCATAGACTGCTTTATTATAGCATGCACTTCGAACAATGTAAAAAAAACTAAGCATTAAAACGTTTGCATTATGTTTGAATACGTACTATGATTAGTCCAAACTATCTATCTTCTACTATAAGTTACTGGCACTGGAAGCCAATATTGAGGTATCAACCATTGAACACTGAAAACAAGAGCTCTATAGAAAAAAACGAAAACACAAATGTCAACCCTGCCGGCAATGCAGAGATCACCCTTCGCCAGACGCCGATCGGTATGCCTGCCATCATCACACAGGTGGGCGGCAGCGGACCGCTTCGTCAGCATTTCCTGGACATGGGCGTGATCCCGGGGTCGGAAGTAACGATCGTCCAGCTTGCCCCCATGGGAGACCCCATGGAACTGCGGATCCACGGTTATGAACTGACCATCCGGGTTGCAGATGCCGAAAAGATCATGGTCATCCCCTCCGGCAGATACACAGAGGAGGATACGGAGAAGAAAGGCATCAAAGCACTGGCAAAAGAGGCTTATGAAAACGCGTCACATGCCCTGCATCACAAAGAAACAAATGTTGAAGAAGCTGAAAATCGCCATAATAAAAGCGAGCATCCCGGTCTGGGAGAAGCCGGTCGTTTCCACCGTCCCGGAGACGGTGATCCACTGCCCGATGACACCCTTCTGACTTTTGCCCTGGTGGGAAATCAGAACTGCGGCAAGACCACACTGTTCAATCAGCTCACAGGAGCCAACCAGCATGTCGGCAACTTTCCCGGCGTGACCGTCAGCCGTAAAGACGGTGCGATCCGCCATTATTCCAACACGCTTGTCACGGACCTGCCCGGCATTTATTCCATGTCCCCCTACAGCAGTGAGGAACTGATCTCCCGCGAATTTGTACTCAACGAAAAACCGCATGCGATCATCAATATCATTGACGCCACAAATATTGAGCGCAATCTGTATCTGACTGTACAGCTCCTGGAAATGGACATTCCCATGGTCGTCGCCCTCAACATGATGGATGAAGTGCGCGGAAACGGTGATTCCATCGATGTTAACAAACTGGAGTCCCTCCTTGGTGTTCCTGTCATTCCCATCTCTGCCGCCCGCGGCGAAGGTATTGAAGAGCTGGTGCAGCATGCCATCCATGTCGCCCACTACCAGGAACGTCCCCTGCGGCAGGATTTCTGTGACGAGAACGACCACGGCGGAGCCGTCCACCGCTGCCTTCACGCTGTCGCACATCTGATTGAAGACCATGCCAGTCAAGCGCAGATCCCCGTCCGCTTTGCCTCTTCCAGGATCATTGAGGGAGATGACAGGATTCTGGAAAAACTCTCTCTTGACCGGAATGAGAAGGAACTTCTTGAACACATCATAATTCAGATGGAAAATGAAAGGGGAATGGACAAGAGCGCCGCGATCGCCGATATGCGCTATTCTTTTATATTCAAGACATGCGGCGAGACGGTAAAACGCTTTCGAGAGAGCAAAGAGCACCTGCGCAGTCGAAAGATCGACAAGGTATTGACGGGTAAATATACGGCGATCCCCGTCTTTATATTGATCATGGGACTGGTCTTCTATCTCACCTTCAATGTGATCGGCGCATATTTCCAGGGACTATTGGAAGTCGGGATTGAGAACCTGACCCTTCTCATAGACAACGTGCTTTCCGGGAGCGGGGTCAATCCGGCCGTCCACAGTCTCATAGTCGAAGGAATCTTTGCAGGCGTCGGGAGTGTTCTCAGCTTCATACCGATCATTGTGATCATGTTCCTGTTTCTGTCCCTTCTGGAGGACAGCGGATATATTGCCAGAGTGGCCTTTGTCATGGACCATCTCCTGCGCAGGATCGGTCTCTCGGGCCGGAGTATAGTCCCCATGCTGATCGGGTTCGGCTGCAGTGTACCTGCGATCATGTCGACTCGAACACTGCCCAGTGAACGGGACCGCCGTATGACCATCCTGTTGACACCCTTCATGAGCTGTACCGCCAAGATCCCGATCTATGCCTTTTTTGTCAACGCATTTTTCCCCGGCAAAGGAGGCCTCATTATGACCGGCCTCTATTTGCTGGGAATCGTGACCGGCATACTGGCAGCCTTTCTCTACAAAGGCACTATGTTCCACGGTGAAGCAGTTCCCTTTGTCATGGAGCTGCCCAACTATCGGCTTCCCGGTGTACGCAACACACTGCAGCTCTTGTGGGAAAAAACGAAGGACTTCTTACAGCGTGCTTTTTCCGTCATTCTGGTCGCGACCATCGTCATCTGGTTTTTACAGAATTTTGACCTGCATCTCAACATGGTCAAAGATCAGGCGAACAGTATGCTGGCCCTGGTATCCGGTCTGCTCGTTCCGCTCTTCAAGCCTGTCGGACTTGGAGACTGGCGGATCGTCACCTCTCTGATCAGCGGCTTCATGGCAAAAGAAAGTGTGGTCTCTACTTTAAAGGTTCTCTTTGTAGAAGGCGTCACCTCCGCCATGACTCCTCTGACTGCAGCCGGCCTTCTGGTATTTTCACTCCTTTACACCCCCTGTGTCGCCGCAGTTGCGGCGATCCGCCGTGAACTGGGAATGAAGTGGGCTGCTGCTGTTGTATTATGGCAGTGTGCAGTCGCCTGGATGGCTGCTCTTATCGTACATCTGATCGGGATCCTGCTTTAAAGCGTTCAGCTGATCGGTGTTCTGCTTTAAAGCGTTCAGCTGATCGGAGTCCTGCTTTAAAGAATATTTACGGGCACATCAAAACAGGGAACACACCGCATCTGGCGGGTGTTCCCTGTTTTTTCATTTATCTGCGCATTTCGCATTTCATTGCGGCGAAAACAGATCAGTCATTTGTGTAATTGTCAAAATAACCCTGGACCAGGACAACAGGAGTTCCCTTGTCACCGGAACCGCTGGTAAGGTCGCACAGAGATCCGATCAGATCGGTCAGCTGGCGGGGAGTCGTTCCCTGGGATGCCATGCTGCCCTTCAGGTCTGCGTCCTTTTTGCGGATGCTCTCGGAAATCGCATCCCGGAGCGCTTCTCCGGAGAGGTCTTTGTAATCGTTGTCTGCCAGATATTTGAGCTTGAGCTCGTTGGGTGTACCGATCAGGCCGTCTGTAAAGAAAGGCGACACTACCGGATCCGCCAGTTCCCAGATCTTCCCCTGCGGATCCTTGAAAGCGCCGTCGCCATAGACCATGACTTCGACATGTTTTCCTGTCTTATCCATGACTTTTTTCTGGATATCCAGGACGAGGCCGCTGCTGTCACGAGGGAAGAGTTTGACCTTGTCTTCTGTAGACTTATTGGAGCCCAGAAGACCGTAGAGTTCATTGAAGCCGCTGCCGTTCACAGGTGCAGTCATGATCTCATCGAGGCTGCAGACAACTTTTGCGCCCGCTGCCATAAGGATCCTCTTAGTGCGCCTGCGGGTGTGGATATCGCAATTAATAATATGATCCGCATACTGCAGAATAGCCTTGGGCTGATTGGCGAAAATGATCTCTGCTTCCGCGCCGCAGGAACGAATCAGGTCCCCGTAGTATGCAACATAGTCAACACCGGTAAATTCGTGGCAGTTGACACCGAAAAGTTCTCTGTATTTTTCCAGAGTCAGAACATCGCTGTAGGGATTGATCCCACTTCGTCAGAAGGATAACTCAGCATCAGAACCACCTTTTTTACACCTTTGGCGATTCCCCTGAGGCAGATGGCAAAACGGTTGCGGGAAAGGATGGGGAAGATCACACCGATCGTTCCGCCGCCCAGTTTGGCTTTGACATCGTCGGCTATATCATCCACGCTGCAATAGTTTCCCTGTGCACGTGCTACAATAGATTCTGTGACTGCGATGACATCTCTGTCACGAATAGAAAACCCTTCATATTCAGCTGCTTCCAGCACACTGTTTGTGACGATCTCGCTCAGATCATCTCCCTGACGAATGATAGGGCAGCGGATGCCTCTGGATACTGTACCGACTCTGCGCTCTTTATTGTTCATATTATGTTCTCCTGTCCTTGATTGCAGAAACCAATGATAAGGTTTCCCTGTCACATGTTTTACATGCACTTTCACATATCCC
>ONXK01000007.1 GCA_900321785.1 uncultured Lachnospiraceae bacterium
CTCATCGCCGGGAATGGAATCAGCAGGCTTGACATTCTTTTTCTTAATAAAGCCGCGGACATTGCCGGATTCAATATAGAGCCATCCGTCCTCTTCTTCGCTCAGTATAAAGACAACATCGCCCTTCTTCAGCATTCCGATTTCCCGGGACAGTTCATCCATTTCTTCGTAGACGCCATAGCGGTCTGCCGCAATGGCAGGTTCCTTGTCGACGGTAACGAAACGGAAATCATTTCTTATGATGGAAAGGCCGGACACAATGTTCTGATTGGCAATCAGCTGCGTATTTGTGCCGTTATAATTCATTGCCTGATTGTAGCCGCCGGGAGTTTCGTTGGGATCGAGTGTGACAGCCTTCTTTTTTGCTTCCGAAGCAGTGTCTTTCGCCTTGGCACTTGTAGATGATGCTTCAGAAGATGCCGCGCCTGTGGTGGCAGCACCGGGAGCTGCCGATGTAGGACCTGTAGAAGGCGTATTTGTGGATGCAGGAGCTGCGGGATCCGCTGTATTTTGCCCGGTTGAACCAGACTGCGACTCGGGAACGGAAACAGCACTCGTAGAGTTACCGCCTGTACCACTGTTATCCGTTGTATTATCTGAACCGGAATTTCCGCTCGTGTTCGTAGTTCCGCTGGACGAGCTGCCTGATGATGAACTTGATGAACCGGAAGAATCTCCGCTTCCAGGATCATCGTTAACAGGTTCTGGCTGCGGGTCCGGCTGCGGGTCTGGCTGTGGTTCTGGCTGCGGGTCCGGCTGCGGGTCCGGCTGTGGGTCCGGCTGCGGGTCTGGCTGCGGGTCTGGCTGCGGGTCCGGCTGCGGGTCAGACTCAGGTTCTGACTCTTGATCCTCTTCGGGTTCAGAGGCTTCTACAATCTGTCCGCCGGTGATTACGGGCACCAGAGTAGGGTTTGCCATACCGATCATAGTGCTAAGTGCAACTGCTGTGAAGCAGATTCCTGTTCGTTTCAACAACTCGATACGTTTCACTGTAGTTACTCCTTTGTTGTCTATCTTCCGTCATTACTGTCATATTATTAAAATCACATACAATGATTTTTTAGAAGGATCACACGATCAAGGATGATCCACGGTCAGTTCGTCAGTTCATTGCTTCAAATTCGTCAATAAACTGCGTGAGCAGATGGACCGTATTATCAATGCCCATTAAAGAGGAATCAATGCAGAGATCATAATTATCAGCACGTCCCCACTTGCCGGAGGCATAATAATTGTAATAGCTCTGGCGCTGGCGGTCTATTTTGCTGATATAATCCATGATCCGTTTACCGCTCTGCTCAATCTCCTTATATTCGGGGTAAGTCTTTACCCGGCTGATCCGGAATTCATCGGAGGCATGGATAAAAATATTCAGCACATTATTGCGTTCAACAAGCGCCTCGTCTGCGCAACGGCCGATGAACACACACGGGCCTTCATCCGCCAGAGATTTGATCGTTTCAAACTGGGCAAGGAAAACTTTCTGGCTTAGAGGCATGTCTGTGAAGGCTGCGGCCGCACCGTGTCCAAAGGAATAAGTATCCATAACCAGGTTATATAAAAACGAACTTGTAGGGCGCTCATCTTCTCTCTGGATGATTTCCTTGCAGAAACCGCTCTCCTTCGCAACGCGTGCCAGAAGGTCACGATCATAAAACTTGATTCCATAATAGTCTGCAACTTTCTGTCCGATTTCACGTCCTCCGGAACCATATTGTCTTCCGATTGTCAAAATAGTCTTCATGGGCATCCACCTTCTTATTCTTCATAGATCGGTTAAAGCTGCTTGTTATCCTGTTTGCGTTCTTTATAATCTTCATAATTATGAACTACAGACTAGAAATCCACCTTCTAATTATAGACGCACATTTCGCAAAATGCAAATATTGACAGAATATTATCAGGTTACTCAGGAATCCGACGACAGTTTTTTGAGGATATTTTGGAAATACTCGGGAAGCGGTGCCTCTGTTTCGATGTATTCCCCTGTCACGGGATGCACAAAGCCGAGAATCATGGCATGGAGGCACTGGCCGTTGGTATTGAAAGGCGGCTTTTTGCGGCTTCCGTATACTGTGTCTCCCAGAAGCGGATGTCTTTTCCAGGCCATGTGGACACGGATCTGATGGGTCCTTCCTGTTTCCAGCCTGCATTCAACATAAGTATATGCGCCGAACCGCTCCAGTACACGTACATGGGTGACGGCATGCTTGCCATCCGGGCGGACTGCCATCTTTTTCCTGTCTGAAGGATCACGGCCGATCGGCTGATCGATGGTCAGTTCGTCTTCTCTGATGTTGCCCAGGACAATAGCCCTGTAACGGCGGACGATCGAATGCTCGGCGAGCTGCTGCGCGATACTCCGGTGGGCAGCATCATTTTTGCAGATAATGATACTGCCGGTGGTGTCCTTGTCGATGCGGTGGACGATCCCGGGACGAAGAACGCCGTTGATCCCGGACAGACTCCCCTTGCAATGATACATGACCGCGTTGACAAGGGTACCGGTGTAATGACCGGCGGCAGGGTGAACGACCATATCCTTGGGCTTATTGACCACCAGGATGTCATCGTCCTCATACAGGATGTCCAGCGGAATATCTTCCGGGAGAATATCGGGGAGCATCCGGACCGGCAGAAAAACATTGACCGTCTCCCCTCCTTTGACGGGCGCACTGGGCTTAACAGTTTTCGATGAGCCGGATTCTGCCACGGTAACATTGCCGTCCTTGATCAGCTTTTTGATATAGCTGCGCGATTGTCCGGGCATACGGTCTGAAATCACTTTGTCAATCCGCTCTCCGGCACTCTCCGGACCGATGACAAATGAGAAGGCGTCACCATCTGCATTTTCCGATTCTGTCAAGGAAGATAAAATATCTTCTGTCGAATTTTCAGAATCAATCTCAAAAGAGAAAGCGTCATCTTCCGTTCGATTTGAAAAATCTGCAGACGCGTCCTCTATGCTTTTTGTTTTCATCTCGGGATCATCGGTCACCCGGCTGTTTTCAGATGACAGTGTCTTATTGTTCATAGGCTTCCTTCTTTAGGCTTTTATTATTTCAAGGCTCGCTCGCGAGTCTTGCGCTCCGGATGCAATATCTTTATTTCAATTTATTTCAAAAGAGAGAAATCATCTTCATCGCGGTAGTAGAAAAGCATGAGAAGAACCAGGAGGATGGTGGCGCAAGTGATATAAATATCAGCGACATTGAAAACAGGAAAATCGATCAGGCTGAAGTAGATGAAATCACGCACATATGAGAGCCGTAAGCGGTCGATGAAATTGCCGATTGCGCCTGCCGCAATAAAGCAGAGGCAGATGCGAAGGGGCAGATAGCGTTTTTGTGAAGGAATATGGAGGAGAAAATAAGTGATCACGCAAAGCGCTGCCAGCGTGATGACAACAAAAAAAGGAAGGGCATTCTGCATGATTCCAAAAGCAGCTCCCCTGTTCTGCACAAAGGTAAATTCCAGTACCCCATTGATCAGGGGAATCCTCAGCCCATCGGCAAGTACATTGACTGCGATCCTCTTTGTGATCTGGTCGATGATGATAAGAACAGCGACCAGCGGGATGCACCATAGAAACTGTCCCAGGCCGGGCTTGTTGTTCTGCGGGGAAGCAGCGGAAGTTTTGTCTGTGCCGCTGCGGTCTGAAGAGCTGCTGTTGGGAGTCATTTGCATCATATACTATTCCTTACTTGTAAACAGAAAACTATAAATAGAAAATTCTAAACAGATAATATTAAACAGAAAATCTAAACAGATAATTTTAAACAGATAATTTTAAACAGAAAATTATAAACAGAAAAAACAGCCATGACGGATATACCGCCATGGCAAATGATATTTCAGGCTTTTGTTGGTATTACCTGCCGGTAAAAGGCATGTCGAGAGCTGCACTGCCATCCTGCTCAGCGCCTGTGGGGATGGAGATATCGCCGCTGATGTCGACAGAAGAAGGTGTGATGACAAAGATATAATGAGAAATCTTCATCACATTGCCCTGTACGGCATAGCAGGAACCGGATGTAAAGTCGATAATACGCTGTGCGATATCAACATCCAGGCCCTCAAGATTGAGCACAACAGTGCTTCCCTGCAGAATCAGGTCTGTGACATCGCGGGCGTCATTGACAGAAGTGGGCTTAACAATACATACTTCCATTCCGGATTCGGAATACTGGCGTTTTACATTGGACCTGGGTGCTGGTGAACTATCGCGATCGGGCATGGTACGTCTCCTTACATTTCTGGGTGCGGAAGTGTTTTCAGTCTCTTCCACTTCGTCGTCCTCTTTCTCATAATCCGGCTCAGGATTATCGGACTCTTCATCATAATAATCGTTCTCTTCGTTCTCGTTCTCCTCGTCATAAGGATCATCGTTGAACTTCATGGCATTGATGAGTTTATCCATAACACTCATAGATAAATACCTCCTGTTTGAGTGGTTCCGGAATCGGAATCTACTTATATACTGCACATGCCGTTTTTAGATTGAAAAAGCGGGGATGCAAATGTATAGCAAAATCACAATGCTGCCATTTTATCTGTTGAGGTCTGCGTCTTGCCAGACAGATCAGACAGCGTAATTTCGTCTGCCGAAAATAGCGGTTCCCACGCGAATGTGAGTCGCGCCTTCCTCTATGGCAACTTCAAAATCTCCGGTCATTCCCATAGAGAGAACAGCCATAGAGACATTATCAATGCATTGGCGGTCGATGTCAACTGCTAATTCCCGTATGTTTTTGAAAAAGACTCGATTTGTTTCCGGATCTTCCGTATAGGGAGCAACGGTCATGAGCCCGCAGATATGAATTCCCGGCAGGGGAGCGATCTCCCTGACCAGAGGAAGGACCTCCTGATAGCCGAGGCCGAACTTGCTCTCCTCTCCCGCTGCATTTACTTCAAGCAGGATGTCCATGACCCGTCCTGCCTTGACAGCTTCCTTTGAAATAGCCTTTGCAAGGTGGGCACTGTCTACACTATGGATCATGACAGCCTTATCCATCAGATAGCGGACCTTGTTTGTCTGCAGATGACCGATCATATGCCACCGGATATCATCGGGGAGCTGTGGAAACTTGTCATTGATCTCCTGAACGCGGTTTTCGCCAAAGGACCGCTGACCGGCATCGTAGGCCTGCCTGAGATCGTCCACGGGCATGGTCTTGGTGACACAGATGAGCGTGACATCATCTCTCTTTCTGCCCGCCCTCTCACAGGCTTTCTGTATACGGTCTTCCACACTGCGTATATTTTCAGCAATCATACAGGCTCCTTTAAAAATAGTTTCTTGTCAATAATCGTTAAAGCGGCTGTCTCCGCATGTGAAGCAATTATCATCCATTAATAATTGATAAAGCGGCTGACTCCGCATGCAAAGCAATTATCTTCCATTAATAATTGTTGAAGCGGATCGAATCCGCATGCAGAACAATGTAATCGTGTTCCTGCAGGCCGTAAAGCTCATTGGGTGTCACAATGGAGTAATCGTTATTTTCCATAATGACATGGACCTGCCGGAAATCGGGATAACCCTTGTTGATATAGTATACACCGATGAGGGTTTCCTTTTTACCAAGCGTATACTGGTCGGTGGAATTCGGACGTTCAATGATTTCTCCATCCCGCAGCACAGAGTTGTCAATGTAGTACTCCTGGTCTGTCTCACTGTACGGAACAGCCGGGATAAATCTGGTGCCCTGGCTGTTGCTGCTGCTTCCGGTATAGACACTGAGCAGGACGCCAAGCTGTCCGTTTGTCCCTTCAAATACATACTCTTTGGGAACAAGGAAAAACTCTCCCGTCGTGATGGCGCTGTTGGGAACTTTCAGTCCTCTTTCCTCATTTGACTGGATCTCGATATCCACAAAACGGTCGGAGGCGAATGCTTCCATGGAATTGGAGAAGGTCAGATTGGCCATCCACTGTCCGTCTTCACTCTGACGGGTGGATACCTGTGCCCAGGATCTGTAGTTGTTTTTGAGGAAGCGGACTTCGACATAATCCTCATCCTGAAGCTTTTTTGCCGCTTCCTCGTCCTCCACCGGAATTGCGATGGACCAGTTCTCCTCTGTGACAATGCGGCAGACAGGTTTTCCCTTCTTGATTTTCTGGCCGTTCTGCAGCCGGACCTTGCGGCACCTGGAGCTGTCGAAGTCCTTGGCCGTCAGTTCCTCAAAAGACCGGTTGTTGTAATTGTCATAGGAATAGAGGATCGCTCCGTTACTGGTAGCACTCACTGTATGGATGGATGTGGAATCGAGATTTTTGATCCCTGCCAGAATAGCCCGGTTACTGATCTTCTGCGCCTGGCTGGAAGAAATGCTCTTGTAATCGTAGATGGCATAAAACCTGTCGGGATCGAATTCCTCGGTAAACTGCCTGGTCTGTCTGCGGAAGGTCTCCAGGTCCGATTGCCTGAAATAATCGCCCGACTTCATATTGGCATCTGCATAATCGGCAATCTCGCCGTTCTCGTCTACAGAATAGGCAAGACCGCCATATGCGATATGGTCCGTTTCTTTATAATAATAATTCACATATCCCGTATAGCGGCTGTTCACAAGTGTCTCACTGCGAAGCGCGATTCCCCTGTAAGTGATATTATCGGAAAGAGATCCCATGCACACTTCATAGACCTCCGTTTTTTTGGAGGTCAGATAAAGTACAATACTTGAGAACATATAGATCAGGATGATAAAAAAAATGACGATACCGATGTCAGCGTTCACCAGCTGACTTATCAGTCCAAATCTTCCCCTCTTCTTTTTCATTTCCAAAATATCCGATCAGTAAAGCTTTGCGGGATCTGTACAGGTTTCGATAAAATCGGGCAGGAGCACAATATCTGCTCCTGCCCTGTGGACTCTTTTTACATTACTCTGTGCTGATTCAGATCAGAGTGAAACGGTGACGCATTCCTTGAGTTCTTCGGGAATCTCATCGGTTTCAAGGGAAACGCTGAGGAAGAAATTGACGTTGAACTTCTCGCTGAGTTTCTGAAGATGTCTTACTGCAGGGAGTATGTCCGCGTTTTCAATGTAAGCGATACTGAGAAAGCTATCAAAATACATCTGTTCAAGATCGTGGTCCTGAGAAATAATACCGCTGACAAAGCCGAGGAACTGATCAGTATCCTCAATCATATAGTCGTTCACGTTGATCAGACGGATACGGTTATTGAGCTCATACATGTGTTGCGCATTTTTATCCAGGTAACAGATGCTGCCGAGAATATCTTTGATCTCGGAATTTGCTTTATTGAGCAACCACTTCGTCTTACCTTTTCCCTTGTTGCCGGTGATCAGATGAACCATTTGACGAAACCTCCTACTAATTTGTTGATGCAGCTATACAATACAGCAGTATTGTATAATACGGGACAGTTTGAACGTCCCTGTCATCTCATTATAGATGAAAGAGTTGTAAAAAACAATCGATTCACACGCAAATAAAAGTGAAAGAAGTGTTAACTGTTTACAAGTCACTCCCCCACCAGATTCGACGTGTTTTTGAGCGTCGAAACGCTCAAAAACCGGAGTTTTACGGCGTTCGGCGTTTCGCGAAGCGAAATTGGAATCGCCGGACGCAACGTTACCGTCACACCCTGGTCAGGGTGTGAACGACAGAGATAAATTCTCTGTCATCCGCATTTTTGGTCAGAAGGATCAGGCAGGAGCCGGCCTGGTCGGTCGTTCCGGTCTTGCCGCCCAGAACCTTGATCTTGTTGGGCGGATCGACATATCCCATCAGATAGTTGTCCGTAGAGGGGACTTCAATAGCCCGGATTCCGCCGTCCTTGTCGTAAAATACCGTGCTGTAATAACTGATGTCGATCAGTTCACGGAAGGTATCATATTTGAGGCATTCCTGAAAGATCAGGTACAGATCATAGACGGTTGTATAATGATCCTTATCATGCAGACCGTGAGGATTTACAAAATGAGTATTGGTGGCTCCGAGTCTGGCAGCCTCCTCATTCATCATATTGATAAAACCTTCATATGAGCCGCCTACATGCTCCGCGATCAAAACCGCTGCGTCATTGGCCGAATATACCATGAGATAATGCAGGGCCTGGTCCAGGGTCATTTTGTCGCCTTTTTCAATGCCGATCTTCTGTGCCTGCCATTCCATGTCCGGCACACGCGCGGAAGCGGTCAGTGTCTGATCCAGATCCCCCCCGTACTTAAGTGCCAGCAGGGCTGTCATGATCTTGGTGACACTGGCGGGATAAATCTTTTTTGTGATGTCATTGTCGACCACCGTCTTCCCGCCTTCCAGGTCGAACAGACCGGATGCCTTGAGGGAACCGACATCCACGGCCTTCCCTTCACCGGGAACAGCAAGGTCTTCCGCATAAAGATCCGCTTTGCCGCTGAATTCCGCGGAGACAGCGGTCATGGCAGTCGGGGAAAAACTGCTGCGGCGTACGTGATCACTGTATGAGGAAATATAGCCGCGGCTGCATCCTGTCATTGATATTGACAAAATGACTATGACTAAAGCGCATAAAAAACGCACAGGTTTCAAGCCATGATCAGCATTGGTGCCTGTGCGGGAAAAAAACTTAGATAAATACATTCGATAACTCCGGTCTGCCTTTTTCGTATCATTTTTAGATATCTTGTTCAAGAGGCAGCTAAAACACAGTTTTTCCAAATACTACTTGTATATTTCACGCCATTCCATATCGCCTCTGTCGAGAGATTTCACGAGCAGCTCAGCAGTTGCCAGATTGGTGGCAAGGGGAATATTGTGCATATCGCAAAGGCGCACAACAATATTGACATCGGGCTCATGGCGTTTTGCAGTCAGCGGGTCACGAAGGAAAATGACAAGATCGATCTCATTGTGTTCGATCTGTGCGCCGATCTGCTGCATGCCTCCCAGATGTCCTGCCAGCAGCTTATGAATGGAAAGATTGGTAACTTCTTCAATCAGTCTGCCTGTAGTACCCGTCGCGCAGACTTCATTTTTTGCAAGAATCCCTCTATAGGCGATGCAGAAATTCTGCATCAGTTTCTTTTTTGCGTCATGTGCGATCAATGCGATCCTCATCTATACCTCCCTTGTAATATCCAGATGTTGTATATAGTAAGTGCCTGCCTTTTGGAGGTCATGTTATAGACGCTTACAATACATTATTCCTGCATACGTACATTCAATATAAATCCGATACCGGCATACAGACATACAAGACTGGTCAGTCCATAGCTTACAAAAGGAAGCGGAATGCCTGTATTGGGAAGAAGACCTGTAGCGACACCGATATTCAGAAAACTCTGCAGTCCGATCCATGCGCCCATGCCCGAAGCAATGATCCGGCCCTGCATGTCCTTCGCCCTGGCAGCAATCAAAAAGCACTTGACCGTGATCAGTAAGATCAGAATTACGACTGCACAGCACCCGATAAAGCCAAATGTCTCACCTATTACTGTAAAGATAAAATCCGTCTGCGATTCGGAAATGTATCCGGTTTCCAAAAAAGAGCTTGCCCCGTCGACACCTTTTCCGTAAAGGCCGCCTGACCCTATGGCCATCATGGAGTTTGTGGTCTGATAAGCGGTCGTATCGGCAAAATTCTCCGGATGAAGCCATGCCAGGATCCTGTTTCTCTGGTACTGGGAGAAAACACTGCTGTCCCCACGGGTCGCCTGGAAAAGGATCCAGATAAATGCGGGTATCACGACAGCAGCGGCTGCTGCAATGACCTGCCACTCCAACCCGGCCGTAAACATAATGATACAGAAAATCAGCAGAAGCATCAGACTGGTGGACAGATCAGGTTCCTTAAAAACCAGAAATACAGGAACAGCGATCAGCGCAATACACACCAGAAGGTACTGCCACAGGCGGAATTTATCTCTGAATAATATTATGAACTGTGCAAAAAATAAAATCAACAGGATTTTTGCGGCCTCTGAAGGCTGGAAAGTGATGCCGAACAGGGAGATCCATCTCTGGGCACCGCCTCCGGAGGAACCGGTCAATAGTACCAGAGCCAGCAGTACGATCGCTGCCGCGTACAGAATCCAGTAAAAGCGCAGGACCAGATGGTAATCGACGACAGAGACCAGGAGCATCAATATGATGCCGATCCCAAATCCGATCAGCTGTTTCCGGTACAGATCCGGCGCGGCGTTCTGGACAGCGATCAATCCGCAGTAGTTGAGCGCACAGACCAGCGCGACCAGAAAATAATCAAATTTTCGAAAGGAAAAGGTTTTTAGCATAATCGTTACCTGTATCAGGTCCTTACTTTCACGTGTAAATGTATCTGTTGAAACGTTACAAGCCACACCTGCACCAGCCTGTAGGGTTTTCGCATTAGTAAATAAAAGGATCAGTCATTGGATGAACCCTGGTTCAGGATGACGCTGTCTACAATATCTTCCAGAGAGCCGGGATCAAAGTATACCTGAAATACATTGGAGGCAAGCTGCGCCGCATAGGAGGATGAATAACCGTTGGGAATACGGACTGCCATGGCAATCTGGGGCTGCTGTGACATCTCCTCCGCGTTCCATGCATTATCCTGATAATAGGGAGCATATCCGACAAACAAAGCGTTATCAGGCATGGCGGTCTGCTGGGCAGTACCGGTCTTGCCGGCTACAGGATGTTCCCACAGTACGTTGAAAGCACCATATCCTGTTGCCACCCGGCGCATTCCGGTGTGGATGGAGTTCCACTGTTCGGAAGTCAGATTGATGGTGTTTTCAATATACTTTTCATGCTCACTGGTCTGCCCGTCCTCTGTCTCGATGGAATCGATCAGAGTGAGGCGGTAATCCGTTCCTCCGTTTGCTACCGCCGATACGTATCTGGCTAGACTTGCCGTCGAGTAGGCATTGGTATCCTGCCCGATGGCGCCGCGGATGGGATCGGAGGAAAGCAGTGAAGGCTCGGATTCACTGACTTCCACACCGGAAGTGCTGTCCAATCCGTACAAAGCGGCGTATTTCTGAAGACGTTCTATTCCATAGTTGCTGTTGTAGGTGCCGGAAGCGTCTGTTCCGAGACGGTAGCCCATCTCATAAAAATACATATTACAGGAGTTGGCGATGGCACCCTCCATATTCTGCTTGCCGTGCTTGCCGGGATAGACCCAGCACTTGGGCGGATTCGGATCCTCTTTTACCTTTGTAAAGCTGGATTTCTTTTTGCAGTTGATCTTATCATACAGATTGATCACGTTTTCTCCCAGAGCTGCCGTCGCGGTAACCATTTTGAAAGTAGAGCCGGGAGCTGTCAGCTGCTGAGTCGCGTAATTCAGGAGTGGATTGGCAGGATCCGAAAGGAGTTTTTTGTAATAGGTCTCATCGTTGATCTTGTTGGCGTCGTATCCGGGATAAGATGCCATGGCGAGGACGTCGCCTGTATCGGGATCCGTCACGACAACAGATGCCGTTGAAGGATAAAGGTGGAGCTGGGCCGGGGTAAGGTCCATCTCCTTGATCCTGTTGTACATGAACTGGTAGGCTGACTCGCCCCATTCGGATTCAAAACTCTCCTTCTCTTCGTCGCTGACATCGACGATATCCTGATCCAGAAGAATACGGCAAACCTGATCGCCGCTGATCTCCTGGTTTACGACCAGGTATTTGTAGAAGGCATCGCGCATGTCCTTGTCATTGTACTCGTCACTGCCTGTTCCGATGACATTTTCAAAGAAGGACATGACAGCATCATATTCGGAAACATCGGATGCAACAAACCTGCTTTCCTTATCGATCCATCCTCGTTTAACAGCTTCGGTGACAAGCTCGTGCAGGGACGTTTTGCCCTCATCCCAGGCACTATATACCGAATTGGAATTGAGGGTGTCACTGTCCACACCCGAAATAAGGCCGTAATCAAACAGGGAGTTTGCGAGCAGTGTCTGATAGGTCTGCATCTCTCTGGAGAGTGACTCCCAGCTGTTTCGTCCGTTCCGGATCTCGTCCATGATTTCAGAAGACTTTCCGGAACGATATTTTTCGAACTTCTTCAGGACATCCTTCTCTGTTTTACTTGCCTCTTCCGAGGAGAAATGGGTGATGTCAATGATATTGTTCAGGCAGGAGGTATACACGTTGCTGACAGGGATCATGATAGAACCGCCTTCATCGTTTTCCGATATCACCTGATCATAGACAGAGTCAATGAGCTTAGCCAGGATAATGTCGCGAAGGTTCTTTTCAATGATCCTGTAGCTGGCGATCTGGAGATCTCTGTCAATGGTGAGCGTGACGTCACGGCCTTCGACCGCGGGATAGGATTTCTGTTCCGCGGAAAGTTCTTCCTCACTGACTGCGTCTTCGGTAACACGGCCGATATTATCAACATTGAAGGTGTTCTGACCGCTGCGGCCGCGGAGGATCTCCTCCTGAGAAGCCTCAATGCCGGTATAGCCGACGGTGTCTCCCTCGCGATAGAGAGGGTGTCCGCTCTCATCGGTCTCATCGTGTTCCTGCAGAAAATCTTCCGATACTTCTCCGGTATATCCGATAATATTGCTGAAAAACTCGGCGTCATAATATCTGCGCACCAGCTGTTCTTCAATCTGGATGCCGTCCTCGTCCGAGTTGAACTGTGCCTCGATCTGGTGGATGGTATTATCCGACACATCCTTGGCAAGCACGGTGGAGATGTATTTCTGGTAATAATTGAGACTGAGTTTATAGCGGGCAATGACCATTTTCAGGAGGTTCAGCCGCTCATCATTGCCGGATGCCTCTGAAGAAATACCGAATCTGTCGGCCAGATCATTCATGACATCCTCTGCGCTTTTGGACTGATACTCCTGAGGCATATCCGCAGGATCCCCATACCCGTAGACGTCAGCGAGAAAACGGTTTCTGGCAGTCTGGCCCAGGTCCTCCCTGTAATAGAAGGATCCGCCGACCAGGTTGATCTGGAAATCGCTTGCCATGGAATCCCGGACATCCTTCTCATCGTTCTCATCCACGATACGTATGATCTCCTGGATGCGGCTGTTCAAAAGAGCATTGTCTTCAGAAGTATCATCTGTCAGATCATTCATGGTGATATTGTAGGTGGGAACCGTCTCTGCAAGTGCCTTGCCGTTGCGGTCTCTGATCGTGCCGCGTTTTGCGCGTACAACAACCGTACGGCGGATCCGGCTCTGGAACTGTTCCTGATAGGACTCCCCCTTGATGATCTGCAGAGTATATAAGCGGAAAATCAGAATAAAGGCGATCAGAATGCTCATTCCCGCCAGAATATAGGACCTGATCCTTCCGGTCCTGGCGGGTGATTCACTGACGTGATGAGTGTGTTTCTTCTTTTCCCTGTTATTTTTATTTACCGAAGACTTTTGCCTGAGAGGCGCCGGTGTGGATGATTCTTTCAAATCGTTTCTCCCTGTAAATAGATTTTAAACTCCGTCTGACGAAGGAATCTGATCGGAAATACAGCCGCATTCCCGCAGACTTGTATAGCAGAGATCACCAATGATTAGATGATCGATAAGCTCTATTCCCAGTAAGTGTCCTGCTCTGCTGATACGTTCCGTGACTTCCCGGTCCATCCGGCTGGGAGTCGGATCGCCGCTTGGATGGTTGTGCAGGAGCAGGATATTCACTGCGCCCCACCTGATCGCCCGCAGAAAAATCTCCCTGGGGGAAAGCAGGGTGCAGTTTACGGTCCCCAGTGAGAGGACTTCCTCCCGCAGAAGGGCCATCCTGTTGTCCAGCATGACAAGCACCGCGGTCTCCGTCTCCAGATGCCGCATCTGCTCCATATAGTAATCCGCTACGGCGGACGGGGAAGTGAAGACAAGACGGCTGGCAGCCCGTTCGCGTACCATGCGCCTGGATATTTCCGCAAGTGACAAAAGCTTCACTGCCTTGACCTCTCCGATTCCCGGAATGGTCCGGAGATCTTCGTAGGTCAGCCGGTGCAGAGCACTCAAATCGGAACACCCTTCTTCATAGAAGCCAAGGATGTCCCGGCTCAGCTGCGTGGCAGTCTTCTCTTTGGTACCTGTGCGCAGGATGATGGCCACAAGTTCGGCATTGGTGAGACTGGAAGCCCCGCAGGACAAGAACCGCTCGTAAGGCATTTCAGCTGTTTTGCCCTTTGAATGCCGAAATGAATCCGGATTATCCGTACGCATAACGGAAGCGTCCGGTGCATCTTCTCTCTCAAAATCTGCACTTCGGACGTCAACATATTCGCTGCCTTTCTGAGAATAAATCATGTAATATCCCTTCTGCTCTCCGGGCAGAAGGATATATAGATTTATTTTATAGTTTTATCAGACCGCGGTCAAGAAAATTCTGCACTGTGCGCAATATGCCCAGGCGGGCATGCGGCCAGGTGAGACCGCCCTGAAAATACACAGCATAGGGAGGTTTGATCGGTCCGTCGGCACTCAGTTCAATAGAGGACCCGGAGACAAATGCGCCCGCTGCCATAATGACATCGCTGTCATATCCGGGCATGGGAGCCGGATATGCGTCAACAAAGCTGTCTACCGGCGAGGATGCCTGGATTCCCTGGCAGAACGCAATGACACCCTCCGGGTTTCCGAAAGTGATGGACTGGATGATATCGTGTCTGGATTCCACTGAATCAGGAAGGACGGAAAATCCGAGTTTTTCATAGAGGGAGGCTGCAAAGATCGCGCCTTTTAAGGCGGATGCGGTCACAGTGGGACCCATGAAAAAGCCCTGATAGAGGGAGGGAAGAACTTCGAGTGAAGGACCGACTTCCTTGCCAAGACCCGGAGAGGAAAGGCGTACAGCGGCGTTTTCCACACATTCGCTTGTGCCTGCGATATAGCCGCCAACAGGCGCAAGTCCGCCGCCGGGATTTTTGATCAGTGAACCGACCACCATATCCGCTCCCAGATGGGAGGGCTCGATGCGCTCCACGAATTCGCCGTAGCAGTTATCAACCATACAGGTCACATCAGGACGGAGCTTTTTGATAAATGAAATGGCTTCGCCGATCTGTGTGACAGAGAGGGTGCGCCGGGTCTGATAGCCCTTTGAGCGCTGGATGGTTACCAGACGGATCCTGTGCCCGCTGTCTTCCGCAAGGAGGGACCGGATGCCCTCAAAGTCAAAACTGCCGTCGGCCTTAAGATCCACCTGACGGTACCGGATACCGTATTCTGCTAAAGATCCGCGGGACGGGCGGATACCGATCACTTCCTCGAGAGTATCATAGGGTTTGCCTGCGGCGGAAACCAGGATATCCCCGGGCCGCAGATTGCCCATCAGGGCAAGGGCCAGGGCATGTGTGCCGCAGCTGATCTGGGGACGGACCAGAGCATCTTCTGTTCCGAAATAAGAAGCATAGACTCTCTCCAGCCCGTCGCGGCCGATGTCATCATAGCCGTAGCCGGTCGTACCCTTTAAATGGGCTTCCCCGATATGGTTTTCCTGCATGGCGCGTATGACCCTGAGCTGATTGTATTCAGCTGTTTCATCGATCATTTCAAAACGTCCGCGCAGCTGTTCGAGCACAGGCCGGGAAAAACCAAGGACTGCCTCCGATATGCCAAAGGCAGCATACTGCGCGGTGAGTGTGGTCTGTGGTGTTTCTGACTGATTCATTTGCAAATATATCCTTTCTGTCAAAATCAGCATGCGCTGATGCTGCATGTTTCAGTACTATGCATTCTGTCTTGTGCAGCAGATACAGTCCCTATTGAGCTGCAGGTACAGTCCGTATTGTGCAGTAAGTGCAGTCTATATTGGGCTGCGATTATACGCTGCTGTTTATTCTGTCTCTGCTTTCTGCTGTGCAGACTCAGAGCTGCAGGGTCCGGCGAATGATCTGTTCCATATGATCAATGAGCCTGTTCCTGTCGGGGAAATCGTCGAGATCGATCCAGGTCACGCCTTTTTCACGCCGGAACCAGGTGAGCTGACGCTTGGCAAAATGGCGGGAGTCGCGCTTGATCAGACGAATGGCTTCCTCCATGGAATATTCTCCGTCCAGGGCACGCAGAATCTGTCTGTAACCGATGCCCTGCATAGAGACATCTTCGGTTGTAAGCCCTGCGTCCTGCAGCCGGCGCACTTCCTCGATCAGCCCGGCCTGCACCATACCGTCAACACGATCGTCAATGCGGGCATAAAGCCTTTCCCGATCCATGGTAAAGACAAAAAAAACAGCGTCATATGCAGGCTGGCGCAGATGTTCATTGCGATTGTGTTCGGAAATCCGCTTTCCCCCGCTCTTGTGGGCAAACTCCAGGGCACGGATGATCCTCTTTATGTTATTGGGATGGATGGCCTGTGCAGCATCGGGATCGATCTGCTGCAGCCGGCGGTAGAGTTCCCCGGAGCCCGTCAAACGCGCTTCCTCTTCCAGGGATTCGCGGTATGCTGTGTCCGCGTCCATTTCCGTGAAGTCGATACCGTACAAAAGAGCCTGTATATAGAATCCTGTTCCGCCGACCAGAAAGGGCAGGCGTCCCTTGCGGTAAATATCAGCTGCCGCCGCCTGTGCTTCCTTCTGGAAACGAACGACGTTCCAGGGGTCGTGGGGATCCGCCGTATCGATCAGATAGTGCGGGATGTCCTGCATCTCCTCCGGTGTTACCTTGGCAGATCCTATATCCATTCCCCGGTAGACCTGCATGGAATCCGCAGAGATCACGCTCCCCTCCAGCCGTTTGGCCAGTTCAACGGAGGCGGATGTCTTGCCGGTCGCCGTGGGGCCGGCGATGATGACCAGAGGCCTATTTATATTCTCTTTTGCTGGTAAATCATTGGCCATTTCATACCTCCGGGCTTCTTTACAGGGTTCTGAAAACAGGGAATTGCGTCCCGCTCAAATCCACAATATTTCGAAAAACCGGGATCTATGTCAAACGATGCGCTTGAATTTACGGTCCATTTCATATTGGGTCATGATGATCATAGTGGGACGGCCGTGCGGGCAGTGATAGGGATTTTCAAGCGATAACAGTTCGTCGATCAGGACTCTTGCTTCCTTTTCGGTCAGAGAACTGCTGCCCTTTACGGAGGCTTTGCAGGCCATGGAAGCAATCTTGGAAATAACGACGCCCGGCGTACCGCTGATCCGTTCGTTCATGATCTCTTCCAGGATCTCGCGGAGCAGACTGTCAGCCGTCTGTCCGAACAGTTCTGTCGGAACCGCCCGGATGGCGTAGCTGCCGCCTCCGAAGTCCTCGATTTCATATCCCATTGCGGCGAAAACATTGGAAAACTGCAGATAGGCTGTCTCTTCTCTTCCGCTCAGCTGCAGGATCATGGGAGGCATAAGCTGCTGGGAGGCGACAAATACATGCTCCTGCCCGTCTTCATTAAGCCCGGCATGGTCCTTTTTTTCTTTTGAAAGAAGCCTGTCCAGGGCAAGATACTCCTGGGGTACGGCATCCTTTGGCGCTGTATCCTGTCCAAGTGAAGGATGCTCGCGCTCGATCCGGCGCATCATACGCTCATAATTGACTTTTTCATGAGCGGCGTGCTGATCGATGATCAGCAGCCGGTTTTCATATTCAATGATCCAGTAGGTGCCGAAAACCTGTCCGATATATTTGTATCTCTGTGCCTTTTCCTGTGTCAGTATATGTTCGCTCTGTGCAGCTTTTTCGGAATCATCACGAACTGCGGCTGCCGCAAACAGGTTCTCCAGAGACAGCTGACCCTGCGGAAGTGCATCTTCTGCTTCAGGGGCAGGGGCAGGTCTTTCATCCGGCAGGGATTTCCTGTCGTCTTCTCTAGCGGAATCACTTTTATAGAGGCGTTTATCTTCGAAGATAAAACCGTCGGCTTCCTCCGTTTTCTGCGGATAGCTCGTGGCGGAAGGCGATGAGGATGTATCTGAAGATACCGGAATGTCGGAAGATGCAAAGCCCGGGCCTGCAGAGGAAACAGGTAAAGGATCAGCGGCGGTCCGGCCTGCAGAGGAAACAGGTAAAGGATCACCGGCGTTCTGGCATGCAGGGGGAACAGAAGGACGGGATGAGACGGCAGGGCCGGAATAAGGCCGGTCTGTCCGGTCTTTTTCAAAGGCCTCTATATGAGGAGCTGCCTGCAGGTGCTCCTGTTTGAGCCTGGCTTCTTTTCTCTTCTGTGCCCGCTCCTCCTTAGCGGTATTGAGGCTTGCTTTGGGGATCAGCTCAATCTGCCGCAGCGCATTGTGCACGCTGTTGTCTAAAAAGCTGACAACTGCTCTTCGGTCAGTAAAACGCACCTCCATCTTGGACGGATGCACGTTGACATCCACCTGTTCGGGCGGCATCGTCAGATGCAGTACGGCAAACGGGAAGCGGTGCTGCATAAGATCGGTGCGATATCCTTCTTCCAGTCCTGCGGACAACTCTTTGCTGCGCAGCATCCTGCCGTTGATAAAGAAGGTCTCGAAGCTTCTGGTGGACCGGCTGACTTCGGGTTTTCCCAAAAATCCATCCAGGACCATGCCGCTTTCAGGATCTTCGGCGTGCACAGGGATGACGGCACCCGCTGTCTCACGTCCATAGATCCTGTAGATCAGTTCCCGAAGATTTCCGTTTCCGGAGGTGTGGAGTTTGTCCTGGCCGTTCACACGATAGTGGAAAGATACCAGGGGATGTGAAAGAGCCTGTTTTTCGACCAGATCCGTGATATAGCCGGCTTCTGTCTGGGGCTGACGCAGGAATTTGCGGCGGACGGGGATCGAACCGAACAGGTTGCGGACGATGACTGTTGTGCCGTCGGGGGCACCGATCTCTTCCAGATCGATCTGTACAGGGGCATCCGGGGAGTAGGAAGCCAGATGATCATTGACTGCCCTTGTACCGGAGACGTCGCTCCGCACCTTGGTGATCATTTCCACCTGGGCGACGGCTGCGATGCTGGCCAGAGCCTCACCGCGAAAGCCCAGTGAAGACAGGTGGGAAAGGTCGTCCACGTCTGTGATCTTGCTGGTGGCGTGGCGGATAAAGGCCCGCGCGATCTGGTCTCTTTCGATACCGCATCCGTTATCTGTGACACGGATCATGCTGATCCCGCCGTCACGGATCTCTATGGTAATGGCAGTCGAACCTGCATCGATGGAATTTTCCACCAGTTCCTTGACGACATTGAGCGGTCTTTCAATGACTTCTCCTGCCGAGATCCGGCTGATGGTTTCCTCTGTGAGGAGTCTGATTTCCATAATCTCTTCCTTTTTCTTTTTCCTTCTTTTGCAGCGGAAATGTTTTCCTTCCTTGGCAATTGAATTGTTTTCCTTGTTTGGCAGCAGGAATAAATCCGGAATGCAGCAGAGGATATTAGGACTCCGCATTCCAGCGGTTTTTGAGCCTGCTCTGCAGGCGGTACAGAGTGTTGAGTGCATCCAGAGGAGTCAGATTGGGGATGTCCACCTCGGCCAGTTCCTTGAGAACATCTTCATCGGAGGTCGTATCAAAAAGGGACATCTGCGCCAGGTCCACATCGTCGTAGTGGACAGGCTTTGCGGCAGAGGTCCGGCCCGAGGAAGCTGCACCGGATGTATCAAATTGCTGCAGTTTTTCTGTGATATCGTTGTCCGTGAGCTGTGCCACCAGTTCGTTGGCGCGGTCGATGACAATGTCGGGCAGACCTGCCAGACGGGCGACCTGGATGCCGTAGCTCTTGTCCGCTCCCCCGCGGACGATCTTGCGCAGGAATTTGATCTGGTCTCCTACTTCGCGGACAGCGACGCAGTAATTCTTGACGCCGGGGATCTTGCCTTCCAATTCGGTGAGTTCGTGATAATGCGTGGCAAAGAGGGTCTTTGCGCCCAGATAGTGGCGGTTGCTGATATGTTCGACCACAGCCCAGGCAATGCTCATACCGTCATAGGTGGAAGTGCCGCGGCCGATCTCATCCAGAATGAGCAGGCTTTTGGATGTAGCATTTCGAAGAATGTTGGACACTTCGTTCATCTCCACCATAAAGGTGCTCTGGCCGCTCCCCAGGTCGTCGGAGGCGCCGACACGGGTGAAGATCCGGTCGGTGACACAGAGTTTTGCCTTTTCTGCGGGAACATAACTGCCGATCTGTGCCATAAGGGCGATCAGGGCAACCTGCCGCATATAGGTGGATTTGCCGGCCATGTTGGGGCCGGTGATAATGCAGATACAGTTCTTTTTGTTATCCAGAACCGTGTCGTTGGGTATGAAATCGCCCTGCTGCATCTGCTCGACGACGGGATGGCGTCCGCCTGTGATGCGGATGGAACCGTTCTCATTGAAGACAGGACGGACATAGTGATTTCGCTCGGCAATCAGTGAAAGAGAGGCAAACACATCCAGATGCGCCAGTGCGTCTGCCGCACGCTGGAAGGAAGTGATGCGTGCCGCGCATGCCTCACGGACCCGGCAGAAGGCATCGTATTCCAGGGTATTTAATTTGTCCTCTGCATTGAGAATGCTGTCCTCCAGTTCCTTGAGGCGCCGGGTGGTGTAGCGCTCGGATCCGACCAGGGTCTGTTTTCGGATATAGTCATCCGGCACCAGGTCCTTAAAGGAATTGGTGACCTCAAAATAATAGCCGAACACTTTATTATATTTGATACGCAGGTTCTTGATCCCGGTCCGCTCGCGGTCCTGTGTCTCCAGATCCATGAGCCAGTTTTTGCCGTTGTCCCTGGCGTCACGCAGATGATCGATGTCGGCGTCGTAGCCGGATTTGATGATTCCTCCCTCCCGGATGGTCAGGGGCGGTTCTTCGATGATCGCGCGTTCCAGAAGATCGGTGAGTTCACTGAAATCTTCGATCTCCTCATAGAGCCGGGACAGGCCGCCTGTCGTTTTGTCTTTTGCAGTTTTCTCCGAAGATTTCTCCGATGTCGAAGAATCCCCGCAGACAAAGGCACTGAGGACAGTTTTGATCGGGACAAACATGCGAAGGGAGTCACGCAGAGCGATCAGATCTCTGGGGTTGGCGGAGCCATAGGAAATGCGGGTCATGAGACGCTCGAGATCATAGACGGCGCGCAGGTATTCTCTCATTTCATCCCTGTCTACGCTCTGCTCGCTGAGGGCCTGTACGCAGTCCAGCCGCTCCTCGATCTGTGTCCGCTCGGTGAGCGGCTGTTCCAGGAAGCGGTGCAGGAGGCGGGCGCCCATTGCCGTACAGGTCTTGTCAAGGACCCATAAGAGGGAACCGCGCTTTTTCTTGTCGCGCAGGGTCTGTGTCAGCTCCAGATTTCTGCGTGTGGAGCTGTCTAACAGCATGTATTTGCCGGAGGCGTAGGCCCGGATCCTTGTGAGGTTGGACAGGGCGTTTTTCTGCGTATCATAGAGATAACGGAGGAGGGCACCGGCCGCAAGTGTGCCGGAGGGGAAGCCGTCAAGGCCCAGGGCAAGCAGAGAGGAAGTACCAAAATGCTCCAGCAGCAGTGTCACTGCGCTGGATTCCTCAAAATAGCTGTCGGGAACGGTGCTGACCTGCATGGACAGCCTGTCGCGAAGATCCGAAAGATCCAGACTGCTCATGAGAAGAGGCTCGTTGCAAAGAAGCTCGGCGGGACTGTAACCCATGATCTCATCAAAGAGCTTTGCTGTATCGGACACCTCGGAAACAAGAAAATCTCCGGTGGAAATATCCGCGGCGGCAATGCCGATCTGGCCGGAGCTGTAAAAAGCGCAGAATATATAATTGTTTCTGCTCTCATCCAGGGCATTCATGTCGAGGTTTGTGCCCGGCGTAACAATACGTACCACTTCGCGCCGCACGATGCCCTTGGCGGTTCGTGGATCTTCCATCTGTTCACAGACAGCGATCTTGTGCCCCAGTTCCACCAGCCTTGTCAGATAGGTGTCTACAGCGTGATAGGGGACGCCGCACATGGGCGCGCGCTGGGGCAGTCCGCAGCTCTTTCCCGTGAGGGTAAGTTCCAGTTCCCGGGATACAGTCACTGCGTCGTCAAAGAACATTTCATAAAAATCCCCCAGACGATAAAAGAGCAGGCAGTCCGGGTTTTCCTGTTTTGTACGCAGATAATGCTGCATCATGGGCGAAAGGGACGCCATCAGGGCACTGTCGTCCGCCATTTCAGCGGACGACTTGTATTTTGTATAATCGTAGAGATTTTCCATTCAGTTTTCCTTTGGTCTGGATTTACAGGCGGATCAGATTAAACCACCTTTCCGAAGAAACAGAATCCTCTGCATTCGTCCGGGCGGACCTGCAGCATCTTTCCGATCATGGAAAAATCAAACCACCCTTCCGAAGAAATAGAATCCTCTGCATTCATCCAGGCGGACCTGCAGCATTTTTCCGATCATGGAAGGGTCGCCCGGGACATGGACCAGCATGTTGTTGGACAGACGGCAGGTGATATAGCTGCTGTCTTTGACGTTGACCTCTTCCGCCAGGGCTTCCATGGTGCGTCCTGTCAGAAGTCCGGCACGGGCATGGGCTGTCTCCTGGACAGCGGCAAGTACGCGGTCGAACATGCGGTTCTTTTCACGGTCCGGAACCTGGTCGGGCATACTGGCTGCCGGCGTCCCGGCTCGTTTTGAATAAATAAAAGTAAAGGCATTGTCATAGCCCACCCTGCGGATGACATCAATTGTATCATCGATATCGCAGTCTTCTTCGCCTGGGAAGCCTACAATGATATCCGTGGTGATCGAAACGTCGGGAATCTGCTCACGGATCTTCAGGGCCAGGCTGATGTACTGCTCCTTTGTATAGCGGCGGTTCATGCGCTTGAGAATACGGTCGGAGCCGGACTGCAGGGGCAGGTGGATATGGCGGGCAATCTTTTCGTTGTCACGTACGACACGGATCACTTCGTCGGAGAGGTCCTTGGGGTGGGGTGTCATGAAGCGGATGCGCTTGAGGCCCTCGATCTCACAGACCATCTGCAGAAGTTCCGCAAAACTGCAGGGGGTCTCCAGGTCCTTGCCATAGGAATTGACATTCTGGCCCAGAAGCATGATTTCCACAACCCCGTCACTGACCAGACGTTCGCACTCCCGGAGGATCTCGATGGGCTCCCGGCTTCTCTCCCGCCCTCTCACATAGGGAACGATACAATAGCTGCAGAAGTTATTGCAGCCGAATGTGATGTTTATACCGGACTTGAAAGGATATTTGCGGGCCACAGGCAGGGCTTCAACGATTCTGTCCGCACGGTCCCAGATCTCCACGATCATTCCCTCGGTTTCAAGACAATTACAGAGATATTCGGCAAATCGATACAGATTATGTGTTCCGAAAACAAGATCGACAAAGCGGTAGCTTTTGCGGATCTTTTCAACATTGCTCTTTTCCTGTACCATACAGCCGCAGACGGCGATCTTCATACCGGGCCGGTTCTTTTTGAGATGACCTGCGCGGCCGAGGCGGCCGAATACACGCTGGTCTGCATTGTCGCGGACCGTGCAGGTGTTATAGACCAGAAAATCGGCGTCTTCCGATCTCGCCTCCCGATATCCTACACTTTCGAGAATACCCACGATTTTCTCGGAATCCCGCGCGTTCATCTGGCATCCGAAAGTCTCCACACGGAAGGTCAGTTCTCTGCCTGCTTCCGCAGCTCTCTTTTCAATCAGTTTCCTTGCCCGTGCCATAAACCAGGCCTGGCGAGCGGGTTCCTGCTCGGGCGCAGGGCTGTTGAGATCCGCCGCGGCGGTCAGCTGTTCAATTCGTTCATTTATTGCCATGTTATTCAATACCTGTTCTTAATTTGTTTGAGCCAAGGGACAAATGAGGGCACATTGCATGCCTGCATGCAAATGGGCAACTCATTTTAGATGTAAAATATAAAAGTTCAAAATTCTCAGAAATGCAGACTTCCACTTGAAAAGATCCAGTGATCAATAACAAATACGATAGAGATAGGCATTTCCTTTTTTCCCTACACGTTCCACAACGCCCATTTCTGTCAGAAGCAGAAGGACTGTGGAAAAGCCTTTTTTTCTGAATCCGACCTCATGCGCAAATTCGGCAGCCGTAAAGGGCTCCGACAGTCCTTCGGGGACAAACTGCATGTAGTCCTGCGGACATGTCAGCAGCATGCGGTCTGCGATCCGCAGAGGGATCCTGTCATAGCGGTGAGAGCCCCGCTTTCTGTTCCTGCTCCATCCGTCCAGAAGGCGGTATTCCTCCATGTCGATCAGCAGCAGTTCAAATGAAAGATTGGGGTCCTTTAAAAAGGGACGGATCTTATACAGCTCCCTGAAGGCATGGAAAAAACTCCCTCGCAGGGGAGATTTATTTTTTTTCAGAAGAGCTCCTGTGTCAGGATCGATCCAGATCACCCATTTCTGCGCCGGAATCGGGTATACGACGCGGACAGGATACCGGGGCAAAAAGCACGATAGCCTGGCCCGCATAGCATTCATATTGGCGGTCTGTATCTCCGTGATCCGATCCCGGGCAAAAATATCCGCAATGCAGCCGTCGACCGGTATCTCCTGATGGTCTTCATCGGGATCTATGTAGTTTTTAAGAACGGCGTGCAGAGTCTTTTCGGCCTGCATGCCGATTCCGTGTCTTTCTCTTGGAGACAGGGAGATCACCTTTGACCGCGCCGCATCAAAACGAACAGAGGCCTCGGAAAGGTCGTGTGCCTCTGCAAAAAAGGCTGTCCGACCGGTGTCTCCCCGTTTTTTATCTGCAAAAACTGGATTCTCTGATATCATCTGGCAGGTGAAACTCTTATATTGGTTACAGATAACTTATGTTGTACTTATTTTGTATTTATTTTGACAGCCTGCTGCGGATATAGGCGAATGTATACTCTTCGCCCCGTTCCGCCAGCATATTCAGAAACTGTTCCAGGAGGGCGGCAGTTTCAGGATGCATAAACTTTCGCGCACGGCCGCCGTCAAAATACTGCAGGGGCGAAGCATCCGTATAGGCATCCCCTTTGTAGATCTTACTGGCGGCAATACGGTCCATCAGCATTTCCACCACATACCGGCCGGGCATCTTGACAGGAACAAGGGGCGATTCGCCATCCTTGCCCCGCAGGTTGTAATCCACCCAGTATTCAAAGTGGTGGCGGTTTCTGCCCTTGTGGTGCAGCCATGAAGAAGAATAGCCGATGTCTTCCCTCTCAGCATTGTTGGGGCTGCGGTTACCCTGAAAATACCTGGCTCCCACCAAAAACTCCGTCGGAGAGTATTTGGACAGGTCATGCAGGATCCCCTGCCGGTAAAGCCCCACCTTAAAGCAGCCCTGCATGACCAGGAGTTTATGATGTGTCACGGTCCAGAGATGCTTTCTGAAGTTCTCTCCGGTAATGGAGGGGCGATGGTGGTGTGTGAGTCTTCCTGTATACATCCGCACCAGTGCATCCGCCGCAGGAGTCACCGAATACTCTGAATGGACCTGTTCGCCAGGCTTTCTTCGATCAGAAATATGTGCTGTTGTATTTGTGGCTGAATGATCGTTATTCATAGTATTATTTCTCCCGTTTTCGCAGCCGGAATCCCCAAAAAACCCGCTCGGGGATACGGTCTCAGGTCTAAACGCTTTGGAGCGGCCGTTCAGGAAAAACTGACTGCTGAGATTGTAGGATCAGGGACGAATACTCGGCCTTGTCATGGTTTTCATCAGACGAAGGACCCGTGAAGGATATAGGGTAGATGCTCCGTTTTTGGAGCCTTTTTTTCTGCGCAGGTCTCTTCTTACAGCGCCGGCAGACGGAAGTTTCTCCATTCTTTCCTGCGCCTTTTCCCTGCGGATGGATTCCGTATCGGGAACCGCGCGGAGGATCTGGATAGAACGGGGAGAGATCTCCACAAAGTGCTGATCCTGCGGAGCAGTCATCTTTTCAGGAAATCCTTCTTCTGAGGCGGTATCCATGCAGACTTTCCACATAAGCCTGCGGGCCGCGCCTTCTGCATAGTTTTCGCAAAAAGCGATACCTATGCTGTGGCTGAAGGGGCCCAGATCCGGCTTCCAGGCTTCGGCGCCGTGCAGGGAAATATCAGGGCTTCCGATTCCCAGATAGTCCATGTAGTGGAAAGGTCTGGTGCCGGTAAAGACAGGGTGGTCTTTTCTGAAATCCACAAGCCTGGCCGTGAAGTTGGTGAGTGCCTTTTTCTGCGGCGAATCCGACCAGTCGACCCAGGAGATCTCATTATCCTGGCAATACGCATTGTTGTTGCCCTTCTGCGAATTGCTGCGCTCATCTCCCTGCCACAACATGGGTGTGCCCCGGGAAAGTAGAAGGAGGGTCAGGAAATTACGGACCTGTTTTCTCCGGAGACTGAGAACTTCTTCATCTTCGGTCTCGCCCTCTGTTCCGCAGTTCCAGCTGTAGTTGTCTTCTCTGCCGTCCAGTCCGAACTCTCCGTTTGCCTCATTGTGGCGCTCATTATAGGATACAAGATCTTCAAGAGTGAAACCGTTATAATTGGTGACGTATCGCAGGATCCCATGTTCGTCGGGAGCCGTAAGGAAGAGCTTGAGAAAGTCCTTCATGGCATAATCGTCGCTCTTTACGAATCTGCGAAGCAGATTCTGGAAATCATCACTGCAGGTGATCAGGCCTGAAAAATCATGGAGCGGATACATCTGCGGCAGGCGCCTGCGCTCAGGAACCGGTACAGGAGTGCGCTGCGGCAGCAAATCCCGGTCCTCTGCAATCTCCGGACTCGTGACACGCTCATCTTCTTCCGGCTTCGCGAGAACTTTTTCCAGATCCGTATAATAGATATGGCTCGTAGCTTCTGTCTCCTTTTTCATCTCTTCAAAAGGAAAATCATGACAGAAAAGCGCCGTGTCCGCAAGGGATGGCTCCGTAGAAAGAGAGCCGGCTGCAATGCCGCTTCCCTTGAGCCTGAATCCATCTATACCGTAACGGTCAATATAAAAATGAAGGATCTCAATCTGTTCCTGTGCCGGAATGCCCTTTTCAAAATACATCAGAAGAATCACGCGAATCCCTGCCTCATGGAAAGCATGGACCATACGGGCAAATTCCTTCTGTGTTCCGTATTCGGACCGGAGCATGCAGTACAGTCCGATTCCGAATCCCCAGTAGTTGGGCCGGTGCTTAAGATCCCGCATGGGGTCGCCGTTTGGTCCGACAGGATAGGCTCCCAGTGCCTCCTGCATGGTTCGGAAATGCGTCTTTTTGTCTCTGTCGGGAAGCGGTGTATAGACCGGCATGATCTCCACTGCTGTAATGCCCAGATCCTTCAGATAGGGAATTCTCGCGGCAGCGCCGGCGAAGGTCCCGCGAATACTTTCATCCAGCTGCGTAAAGGCAGCCGTAAAGCCGCGCACATGCATTCCGTAGACCACCTGTTTAGACCAGTCCGCAGGGGGAAGAGGCTTTTCGGGAGCGCCGTCAAAGAGGTCAGCGGCGCGCAGAGGATCGCAGCTGCAGGCTGTGATTTCTTTTTGCACACCGTCTTCCAGGATCTTTATTTTGCAGATGGCATAGGCGTGAGGATCAGGAATCCAAAGATCTCCGCTTCTGTATCGGTACAGCCACTCGCCTGCGTCAAATGGATTGAGCAGAACCGAGCAGACCCGTCCCACTCGATATTCATCAGTGAATTCAAAATCTATGGTCTCTCCGTCAGGAATGTGGATCAGCTGCAGACCGCATTTCATATTTTTGGGAAAAACAGCGCTGAAAATTACGCCGCTCGAATGAGGACGTACAAACGGGCTTGATGCATGAGCCGGATAAATATCAGGAACCTTGAACAATATAAGGGCCTCCTTCTTTTGTTTGACACAAATGTGAGGACTCGCTCGCGAGCCTTGTGCACGCATCCCGCGGCGAAAGCCACATTGTCCATAAGGGCAGCATCTTCTGTATGGGACCTGCGGAGGTGTTCTGACAGGGATTATAGGTCTGTCCGCATGTAATTCCAAAAAAGCGAATTACATTATATTCTATCATATTTTATACGTAAGGGCTACCAATCATAAACAAGAGCGAAAAACCCGAGCAAAAAAACTGTATAAGCAGCTTTATCAGCCTTGATCAACCTTTTCAGGCCGCCGGATCCTCATCTGCCGGGCATCAGCGGGATCAGAAACCTGGAAGGAGCAGCCGGCCTGTCCGGGGTCCCTTCCAGATACGTGATCGTCAGGCAGCTGCGCGCTCTTGTCATGGCAACATAGAGAAGGCGCCTCTCCTCTTCCACCTGTTCCGGCGTCCACGCCCGTTTGGAGGGAATACTGCCCTCATTGAGATCGGGAATAAAGACCCTGTCGAATTCAAGACCCTTGCAGGCATGCATTGTCAGGATTCTCACGCTTGCGGCAGATACCCCCTGTTCCTGTCTGTCCCGTATCTTTTCCTTTTCATCTTCAAAAAGACTTTCGAGATGACAGACCCAATCCCTGCAGGATCTGAACCTGCGCGATTCCTCTTCAATTTCGTCCA
>ONXK01000006.1 GCA_900321785.1 uncultured Lachnospiraceae bacterium
GCTCTGCCCATGACATCCATGATGCGTTCATCATAGACCGGTCCGTTTTCGTCAAATCCATAGGGGCCGTCATCTTTGAGTTTGTGAGAGAGGTCTCCGCTGGCGATAAACAGGACCCGCCTGTCCAGGCGCTCCGCCGCCTCCCGGATCTTGCGTCCCAGCCGATAGTGATCCGCCAGGGGCAGACCCGAAAGTCCGATGCGGACGACCCGGTAATCTGCCGGATCCATATAGCGGTTGAGAAAATAGAGGGGGATCATGGTCCCGTGATCCAGTTCCGGATCCCGCTCTCCCATGGTGCCTGCAGGAAATTCATCCCGGTCGCAAAGTCCGCACAGCGTATGGACAAACTCATAGTCGTAGCTGGCACGGATCGAAACATCCCGTGCGCGGAATCTTCGGAAATCGCCCTCCGCATCGACACCCGGGGAGATATGAAAATAATCACTATACATCACACTGTGGGGCGATGCGATCACCACCGTCTCCGGATTCAAAGAGGCCGCAAAGGCCATTGCCTTTGAATAGGCGTCCGTCGTTGCCTGAATCTTCTTTTCCTCGCCTCGTCCGATCTCCGGAAGGATGATCGGAGGATGCGGTACCATCACTGCACCGATCACTGCCATTTTCTTTCCTCCTTTGCAAATCAACAGTTCCCAGTATAAACATATTTCAGCTGTTCCCGGGCCGTCTGTGCCAGCCGGTAGACAGTCTCTACAGGCGTCGCGGGAGTAGTCCATTTATACCTGGGAAAATACCGGGATACATGCAGAGGGATCTCATCCCCCTTGCCGCCCCGCAGAGAGACGATCCACTCTGCCATCTGCCGCATCTCCTCCTCGCTGTCATTTTTGTCCGGAATGATCAGCTTTGTCAGCTCGATATGACAGCTGTCTGCCGCCTTCCTGATAAAATCCTTCACCATCTCCAGATCTCCGCCCACAAAATCCCGGTAAAATTCTTCTGTAAATCCTTTCAGATCGATATTCATGGCATCGATATAAGGCAGGATCTTGTGCAGGACCTCCTGCGAGGCCATACCGTTGGAAACAAGAACGGTCTTCATTCCCTCCTTGTGAAAAAGCTTTGCCGTATCAAGGACAAATTCCCATCCCACAAGGGGCTCATTATAGGTGAAGGCAATCCCCAGATTTCCCCGGTCCCGCAGGCCCAGCGCGATGTCACACAGGTCCCGGGGACTGTAAAAAGCCGTATCGAGCAGGCGTTCATGACGTCCTTCATAATAGGTGATGGGGGCCGGCCCGGTCCTGCCTCTGCCTGTATTTTCCCGCGCGGAAGCGATCTCATAGTTCTGGCAGAAGGGGCATCGCAGACTGCATCCATAGCTGCCCACCGACAAGATGGTCCGCCCCGGATAAAAGCGCGCCAGGGGCTTTTTTTCAATCGGATCCAGGGCAAGGGCCGTCAGCCTGCCGTAATTGGAGGCAATGATCCTCCCGTCCTCGTTTCTGCGCGCGCCGCAGGCTCCTGTCTTACCTTCCTCCAGGAGGCAGTGATGACAGCAGACAGTACATTCCTTTTTCATCTCGATCCGCCTTTCTCCGCATTCGGAAACTGTTTAAGAGTGGTCATCCTGACGGGAAAAATGCTATAATGACAATCGATTTCTGTTTTTCGAACTGTTGTGGGTTTGATCGGGAAGCATTGAGCCATACCGGCCGGCTCGCAGCTTTTCAAACTGTTATCGCTTCGGTCAGGACGCAATCATCCATTTTCACATAAAGAGGTAAAAACTATGTCTGCTCCAGTCCGCCCCGGTCACCGGGGTCAGAATATGGCCATTTTCGAGTCCGCGCCGATCCCTGTCGCCGTCATGACACTGGCTGTCCCCACGATCATCACACAGCTCATCAATATTATATACAATTTTGCGGATACCTGGTACGTCGGACGGACCGGCAGTGCCGCCATGGTGGCTGCCCTGTCTGTCTGCATGCCGGTCTTTGTGCTCCTGGCAGCCATCGCCAACCTCTTCGGCATCGGCGGCGCCAGCGTCATTTCCCGGGCTCTGGGCCGCAAGGATCTCTCTTATGCCAGAAAGACCTTCGCCTTCTGCTTTTACGCGGGGATCGCCGCCTCTGTTGCCTTCGGTCTGCTGATCGCCCTCTTCCGCAGCCGTCTCATTCCGGTCATCGGCGGAGACGACGCTTCTTACCAGTATATATATGACTACATGTTCTGGACCATGATCATAGGTGCGATCCCCACTGTCGGAAATGTCCTCTGCGGTCATCTGGTCCGCTCCGTCGGCGCGGCAAAAGAGGCAGGTTTCGGCATGTCCATGGGCGGCGTCCTCAATATTATACTGGATCCTCTCTTCATGTTCGTCATCCTGCCTCCCGGAAATGAGGTCACCGGCGCGGCAATCGCCACCTGCCTGTCCAATACGGCAGCTCTCTTCTATTTCCTGGTCTATCTGTACAGGCACAGAGACCACCCGGTCCTGTCCCTGTCGGTATCCGACTTCACAGTCGGGGAACAGATCCCCGCAAACGTCGTATCCATAGGCATCCCCGCGGCACTCGCCACCTCTATGGCCATGCTTTCCAACATCGCCGCCAATGCCCTTGTCAGCGAGTACGGAAGCTCTGCTGTCGCCGGTATGGGTGTCGCCAAAAAGATCAACATGCTGGCCTTCAATACCACCATGGGCCTGACGCAGGGTGTTCTGCCCCTTCTGGGCTACAATTTCGGCGCCCGCAATTTCAACCGCCTGAAAAAATCCATCGCCTTTACCGGTGTCGTGGGTCTGGTCTTCAACCTGGCATGCACCCTGGCCTTCCGCACCTTTGCGCCCGTTCTGGTCTCCTTCTTCATCGCGGAAGAGGCCTCGGTCAGTTTCGGCAGTTCCTTCCTCCGCGTGATCGCCCTTGCCACACCCCTTGCCTCCATCAGTTACCTGACCAATACGCTCTTCCAGGCCACCGGCAGAAGGTTAAGTTCTTTCTTCCTTTCTATTCTGCGCAAGGGCTGCATGGATATCCCTCTCATGTTCCTTTTCAAGTCTATGTTTGGCATGTACGGCATTGTCTGGGCGACGCCCACCGCGGAAACAGGCTCCCTCATTGTGGCCGCCTTCCTGGTCCTTCTGCTGATCAGGGATATCCGGCAGGGAAAGATCTGAGATCTGAGGATCGTTCCTGTCCGGAGGATCATGTTCACATCGTTCCCGGTGCGGGAATGTCCTGCAGCATCACATCAAATAGTCGGACATCACATAATTGCTCAGATCGGTCCCCCGCTCTGTCAGCCTGAGTCCGTCTTCACTTCGTTCAATCAGGCCTTTGGCGATATGTCCCCGGATCACATCTCCGTAGACTTCGTCGAGGGTCTTTTTAAAACGCGCGGTAAAGTCTGCGACGCTGACCCCCTCTGTCATCCGCAGCCCCAGAAACATAAATTCCTCCATTTTCTCTTGCCGGGTGAGAACATGGATCTCCCTGCGGATTCCCTCCATGGATGGCTGGCCTGCCGGGCCGTACACAGCCATCTTCTGTATATAGTCTTCCAGATCCGCCGTGTTGGAAAAACGGGTGCCGTTTACATAGGAGGCAGCGCCGATGCCCAGTCCCAGGTAGGGATGTCCGGTCCAGTAGCCGCAGTTGTGGCGGCAGGCACGGCCTGGCAGGGCATAGTTGGAGATCTCATAGCGGGCATAGCCATGCTGCGCGAGAAAACGCCGGGTGTAGTGATACATTTCCCGGTCGGTCTCCTCATCCGGCAGTGCAGGAAGTTTTCCTTTTTCAAAGAGATCGAAAAACGGTGTCCCGGGCTCAATGATCAGGCTGTAGGCGGAAATGTGCTCAGGCTTCCACTCCACCGCCTGCCGCAGTGAATCCGCCCAGGAGTCAAAGGTCTGCCCGGGCAGGGCGCTCATGAGGTCTATGCTGATATTGTCAAAGCCTGCATCCCGCGCCATAACAAAGGCTTCCCGCGCCTGTTCCGCGCTGTGGATCCTGCCCAGAAGTCTCAGTTCCTCGTCATGCATTGACTGAACGCCGATGGAGAGTCGATTGATACCGGCCTGCCTGAAGGCAAGCAGCTTCCCGGGATCCGCAGTTCCGGGATTCATTTCCAGGCTGATCTCGGCGTCCGGCAGAAATGAAAAGTTCTCCCGCGCAGCGTCCAGGATCCGCCCGATCTGGTCCATCGTCAGAACAGAGGGCGTTCCGCCCCCGAAAAAGACGGTATCGACCGGCGTTCCGGGCGGGCAGTCCTTCTGGCCTCTGATTTCCCGGACCAGAGCCTGCACATACCGCTCTCTCTGCTGCTGTGTCTGCGGCCCCGAGAGGAAATCGCAGTAGCGGCACTTTTTCAGGCAAAAGGGGATATGGATATAAAGGGAAACTGCACCAATGCCGGAGGGAAAATCCCTCCGGCATTCTTTTTCAGGCACGTATTTTTCCGTCTTTTTGCTATCAGTCATGAGGATCTCCAAATCAGATCATATATGCGCCTGCCGTCTCTGTCTGCCCGGTCTGCGGGTTCAGACCATCTCCGCAGATCCTGCAGACGCAGCCGCTTCTATACGCGGGTGCGGGTCCGGGTCCTACTGCGTATCCAGTTTGAGGACATTCATGAAGGCTTCCTTGGGTATTTCTACGCTGCCGACGGTCTGCATGCGCTTTTTGCCTTCCTTCTGCTTCTCGAGGAGCTTTTTCTTTCGGGAAATATCACCGCCATAGCACTTGGCAAGGACATCCTTGCGCATCTGGCGGACCGTTTCACGGGCGATGACGCGGCCGCCGACAGCAGCCTGGATCGGAACATCAAAGAGCTGGCGCGGGATCTCGTCCTTGAGTTTTTCGCACATCTTGCGGCCGCGGTCATAGGCGCCGTCCGCATGGACGATAAAGGAAAGGGCGTCCACGGGCTCCTTGTTGACCAGGATATCCATCTTGACAAGCTTTGACTCCTCATAGCCCTTGAGCTCGTAGTCAAAGGATGCATAACCTCTGGACCTGGATTTGAGTGCGTCAAAGAAATCATAAATGATCTCATTGAGCGGCAGTTCATACTTGAGGACCGCACGGGTCGTCTCGATATAGTCTGTGCCGATATAGCGTCCCCGGCGCTCCTGGCAGAGCTGCATAATGGGGCCGATAAACTCCGTGGTGACCATGATCTCGGCATTCACGATGGGCTCCTCCATCTTCAGGATGGCGGAAGGCTCAGGCAGATTGGAGGGATTAGTCAGCTCGATCATCGTTCCGTCTGTCTTGTAGACTTTGTAGACTACACCGGGCGCGGTGGAGATCAGGTCAAGGTCATATTCCCTTTCCAGACGCTCCAGAATGACCTCCATGTGGAGAAGGCCCAGGAAACCGCAGCGGAAACCAAAGCCCAATGCCAGGGATGTCTCCGGCTCGAAAAAGAGAGAGGCATCGTTGAGCTGGAGCTTTTCGAGCGCGTCACGCAGATCAGGATAGCGGGGTGTCTCGGAAGGATACAGGCCGCAGTAAACCATGGGCTGAGCACCCTTATAGCCGGGCAGTGCCTCGTCGCAGGGCCTTGCGCTCTCCGTTACAGTGTCGCCGACGCGGGCATCGCGGATGTTTTTGATCGATGCCGTAAAATATCCCACCATGCCCGCGGCGGATCCTGCCGTCGCGCAGACGGCAGAAGACAATGACGCCCCTGTAGGAATCATAGAGGGAGTCAAAGATCAGGGCCTTGAGCGGTGCTTCCGGGTCACCGTCCGGCGCCGGAATATTTTTGATGACCGCTTCCAGAACGTCCTCTACGCCCAGACCCTGTTTTGCGGAGATCAGGGGTGCGTCCGAAGCGTCAAGACCTATGACATCTTCAATCTCCTCCCGCACGACCTCAGGCTGGGCAGAGGGCAGATCGATCTTGTTGATGACCGGGAAGACATCCAGGTTGTGCTCCAGGGCCAGATATACATTGGCCAGCGTCTGCGCCTGGATACCCTGTGTCGCGTCCACCACCAGGATCGCACCGTCACAGGCTGCCAGAGAACGGCTGACTTCATAATTGAAGTCCACATGTCCGGGCGTGTCGATGAGACCTGCCCGTCTTTTGCGTTATAGACAAGACGTACCGCCTGGGATTTGATCGTAATACCGCGCTCGCGCTCAAGTTCCATGTTGTCGAGGACCTGGTCCTGCATTTCCCGGCTGGTCAGAAGGCCGGTCTTTTCGATCATCCGGTCTGCCAGTGTGGATTTACCGTGGTCAATATGTGCGACAATGCAGAAATTTCTGATTCTATCCTGGGTGATTTCTTTTTGCATATAAATACCTTTCAATCCATAAGGGCGCTAAACCTCCGGCAGACATGGCTTAAGACCGTCTGCCGGAGGCACATTCAAGACCCGCTCGCGAGTCCTGCGCGCCGGATGCGGGCTGCTGCGTCTTCCGCACCGTATCCGTGCTGCGTTCAACACACCTTTTTGTGTGTCAGATCGCTGTTTTTTTTATTCATTTTCCTTGAGGTAGACCTGGATCCGGCTCTGAATGATATCCGAAACCTCTTCTGTCGATTTCTGACCGGCGAAATAAGCTCCCGCCTCCTCCAGGATGATATTGAGAACATCATTCTCGCTGTTGACAGAGAAGCTCAGATTGTCGAGGATCTTCTGCATCTTATCAAGGTCTGCCTGTCCGAATTCAGGAAGGCTGTCAAGACCGTAGGCCTGTGCCGTATCTCCTGCATCGATTTCTTCGGGTGCGACGATCACTTCCTCTGCCGTTGTGTCGCTCTCGGCCTTTTTCATATCCTCTTTGAATTCTTTGACGTACTTCTCATATTCTTCATGCGTACCGTCAAAGTCCTTTTCGGGAATAGGCTTGCCGGTCATATCCTCGGATTCTGTCTCTGAGCTGTCGACATCATCGGTAACCTCGGTGATCTCATCTCCCGTAGGCGCCTCTGCAGCGTCCTCGGATCCGGTTTCGTTATAGACCTCCATGCCCTGGGCATTCATTGCCTCTTCGAATTCCGCATCCTGCTCTTCGAAACTGTCAATGACCGCCTGGCCCTGGGCCTTGATCGCCTTTTTACTGATCGGCAGGCAGCTGTCGAGGCTGCTCTGATACTCCTCCATGAGGAAACGGCGGACAAACTGCCAGCATCCGTCCGGATCAGATGTACTGCTGCTGATGCCGATCTCGGCACTCGGCGCGACTGCCGGGCCCTTGTTGTTCTCGGACGGGAAGCCGGTGACAGTCATATCGATATCACCGTAAAGCTGGCGGGTCATATAGTAATAATCGAAAGGTGTGTTGATAAACTGGATACCCAGGAGCGCCTTGTCTGCCAGATACTGGGTGCTGTAATCAACCGACTCATCCTCCTCGATCTGCTGGGGGAACTTTTTGGCAAATTCCAGAAGCTCGCGGAATCGGTCGTTGTTGAAGTCACAGGTATGGGAATCCATGTCGATAAACTGGTCTCCGGAGAACTCGATCGCATAGGACAGAACAGACTCGCAGTCCATCATTCCGAATACGCCTGTCTCATTAAGTCCCATCTTAGACGCTATGTCTACCGCTTTTTTGATAGTGAGATCACTTCCGTCACCGATATATTTGGCCTTGCCGGCAACACCGGTAACCGTGAATCCGGGAACGATCATATACATCCTGCCATCGGTCTTAAATGCATCTATGACATTCTGCATAAAATCAGACTTGTCGATCTCCGCGTCCTTCTCATAGCGGTCCGTCAGATCCTCCAGCATACCTTTGGAAATATAATTGCTGACGGGCATATATTCGTTCATGACCAGAATATCCGGGATATTGCCGGAAACAAGATCCGTGTTCATTTTGGACATACCGGTCGAGCTGTCATAATCGTCTTCCGCCAGGTCATACTGGCTGTAATCCTGGATATTGATCCTGTAGTCGGTGCTCTCCTTGTTAAAGGCAATGACCTGATTGCGGACATCATAGGAGACATAATAGCCGGCAAGCGTGAGCTCTTTTTTGTCTTTTACATCCTCCGGCTTGATGGGCTGCAGAATATAGGTGTCAAGAACCACTTCCGCGCCATACGCCTGGATGGCCATTCTTCCGTCGTCAAGTTCCAGAATACTGGAGACACCCTCGAGAGCCAGATCGGAATTGACAAAATTGACAACAGGAGTCAGCGTATCGGATCCGAGTTTTGCGCCGAAAATGCCATCCTCGGATGCCAGGTATACATCATACTGCTTTCCTGCAAAAACACTGGCTCCGGACATGGCGACCGGCATGGTGATGCTGTCGGTGAACTTGCCGTTGGAAGCATTAAAACTGAGGATCTTTGTGGAAGCTCCGGTATCGTCCACCATAATGACCGTGCCGTCATGCAGGACACGGATAATACCTGTCACCTGCTCCTGCGGAACCGCGCATTTGCTTTCCACAAAAGAACCGTCCTCGGCAGAATACAGGTCAACGCCTTCGGAAGAGGCAACCAGAATTCCTTCATCCGTAGGGACGATGGAATCAATGTAAAAATACATGTTGTCTTTGGGCTCTTTTACATCCTTGATCCATTTCTGTTTGCCGTCTGCGGCGACACAGCAGATCTGGTAGGAACTGGCAGCGTCCTCACTGAGCCCTTCCGGAATCTCGTCCCCGGCTTCCAGATCGTTCTCGAGGGCATAGTCCAGGGCCTCAGAGTTCTGTGTGGTGCATAGTGCCAGATAAAAATAGCCGTCCTTATAGGCTGTTGCGGAAATATCTGTGCTGTCCGTATCTTCCAGATTGTATTTCACTCTCTCCAGGCCGGAACCGTCTTCGTTGAAGTGAACCAGCTCATAGGAATCAAGTCCGTCTCCCACATAGCTGAAGTTAAAGCCGTAGAAGACACCGTTCTCATAGCCCAGGATCTGCAGGCCGTCGGTTGAAAAATCCTCTCCCAGAGAGATCTTTTCCGATGTTGCCACACCGTCTTTACTGGTGATTTCCGGCATAGAGGAAGATGCGGATGAGGGCTTGCTTTCGCCTTCTTTTCCGGATCCGCCTCCACAGGCTGTAACAGACAGCGCCATAATCAGACACAGAGCTGCTGCAGCAAAACGTTTGAATCTCTTACTCATTATTGCCATATTGTGGTCAAAACCTCCTGTTCATGAACCTTTTTCTTCTTCCGGAACATCCGGATTTTCCAGGGCAGGATCTGCCTCAGAAAAAGACCCGTCAGAATCGTATGCATCTTCCTTTTCTTCCGAAATCATTTCAGAACCCTCTTCCGGCTCGTCTTTCGGAGAACTATCGGGATCCTCTTCCGGCTCGTCTTTCGGAGCACTTTCGGGATCCTCTTCCTGTTCATCATCCGGATTCTCTTCGGGATCTTCCTTCTGCCCTTCATCCGCTCCTTCTGTCAGGTCCCGGGAATCCTCTTTCTGCTCTTCTTCCCTTCCTTCTGTCAGACTGTCGGAATCATTGTCAGCAGCATCCTGATCCGGCAGATCATCGGCATCCTCCGGCAGCGATTCCGCCGCAATAGCCGCTGCACCGCTGAGGGGCAGGGCATTTCCGGATTTTTTGCCGTAAATCTTCTCGGATTCTCTGTCGTACATTCTGTCCTGGATATCGCGGATAATACCGCCGACAGTCCAGCTCTTGTGGGTCGCGTACCAGAGCACCAGAACAAGGAGAAATACAAGCGGTGAATACCTCAGGACCATCCACATGATCGCATAGGGAACCAGGACATCCTCCCAGGCAAGCGCCACATTCTCCCAGTAGGGATAACGGATCGGAGCGATCTGCATGCTCCGCACGCCGGGCTGCGCCACCATAGCGACCAGGCGCAGAGTATCATACCGGTGGGTATTGTCTACAACCGTGGCCTTCTCCATGGGGAAGGGGACCTGCTCCAGGCGGCTCCGGACCTTACGGACGGCATATCCCGAAACAGGCTCCGGCATAACGACCTCATAGCAGGTGACTCTGCTGGTATTTACAGACTCTCTTTCCTCCGCTCCGTCATTTTTGCCGCTTCCGCTTCCTTTGCCTCCTCCGGAACCGACACCGGAACTGTTATCCAGTTTTTCTCCAACAGGATCGTCACTGGCAGGTTCTTCTTTTTCTTCTTCCTTGACCTCTTCGGTCTCTTCCTCCGGGACTTCCTCACCGGCATCCCCGGCATCGCCCGCATCGCCCGCATCACCCAGGTCACCCGAATCGCCCAGGTCACCCGAATCGCCCAGGTCATCCCCGGGTTCTGCTTCCAGGGTTTTGGTGCCCGGCAGTTTTTCATTTCGGGTCAACGCGTCTTCAGAAGAAGGCATATATGCCGCTGTCTGCGGAATAAGCGGCGCGAAGGCATCCATATTGATCGTCTCGGAACTGTCCTGCTCCTTTCCGCCTTCATTTTCGCTTCCCGCAGAGGATGCATCTGTATATTTGCAAAGGGAATCGTAAGACATGAACACCAGATAGCTGCCCATGCCGGATTCCTTATAAAATCGCTCGTCCGGCTGCCGGAAAACACCGGCTATATAATGCGGGGTACTCCCGATCTGGACCTGCATGCCGACAACATTGGGAGAGCCGAACAGTCTCCATGCAGTCTGATCATCGAGCAGAACCCGGTCATGCATCAGGTCATCATCCGAAAAATAGTAGCCGTCCAGCAGTTCCAGAGGATGAAAATTGAAAAAATCTCCTCCTACACCGATGGCATTTACTGTAACAGATTCATTGTTGGCGGAAACTTCCGCGCTGCCCATGCCGCAATAGCACTGATTGATGAGGCTGGCGCCATTGTCCACCTGTGATTCGGACAAACTGATCGCGTCTGTCTGCAGGTCGAGCATGAGTCCCGTATACATGGCTTTTACCGTATCTTCGGAGGCACCGCTTCCGTCAGCCAGATAGCAGCTGACCTGGGCATAGTTTTCCTCCCCGGACCATCTCTGTGCAGCCTGCTGGTCAATCAGTTTTCCGGTAGTCCTGCCGCAAAGCGCGCCCAGGATCACCGATGAGATCCAGAACACGACACACAAAATGAGGCCGACCTTCTGCCAGATCCGCATATTGTGCCATCCGTTTTTACACATGCTGCGAATCTTGCGGGCTGCGCGCCGGCTTCCGGCCCCGATCCCCCGTCTGCCGGTCTGGAATCCCCGTTTGCCGGTCCGGACAGCAGCATGAAATTTTTTATTCAGTTTGCTGTCAGACATTTGCGCCTCTTTCCCGTCCACTCAATGACAGTTCTTTTGGCTCTGTCAAGCATACTGTACAGATCAGTACTTAACAGCGCCTTACTGCTCGGCTTCCTCTTCTTCCGCAAGTCTTACCTGTTCGCCGGAAGTAATTGCTCTGGTTGACGTTGTAACGACATAGGTATAGGCTCCGATCGAACCGCTGATCGCGGAATTCGTATCGTCCTTGGCCAGTACTTTCACACTTTCTCTCGTAACAATATAGCGGTTTCCGAGAGGACTCTGTTTGGTCTGCAGGACCAGTACAAATGTACCGTTGGAATCGCTGCGTACCGCAGAGTTGGGCACAACAAGGTCATAGGTCTTGGAACTCTCGGCAATCTGCAGCTGCACATTGTCTCCGACTGTCACCGCATCACTGTCAACCTCGAATTTGAGCAGTCTGGAGTTCTGCGGATCGCTGCTGTCCGCAGTGATCTGTCTGAGGACTGCCTTGAAGTTCTCGTCATATTCCCAATAGTTCTGAGGCTGTGCCTCATCGCCCACCTTCAGCTTCTGTGCCTGATCCTTTGAGACAGAAAAGCTGACGGTCAGCTTTTTGCCGTCGACCCTGATGATCGCCGCGGATGAATCTGCCGAAGCGATCTCTCCTGCAGCATAGGTCAGGGTTGTCACTATTCCGTCTACAGGAGACGTGACGGTCGCACCGATATTCTCCTCTTCAAGCTTGTCATATTTTGCCTGTGCGGTCTTGATCTGCTCAGTCAGGCTCTTCAGCTCCAACTCGGAACTGATGCTGTTGACAACTTTTTCCTGTGCGGTCTTTGCCGCCTCAAGTTCCGCCTCGGCATCAATATTGCGGGTCGTGGCCTTCTCGATCTTTTTCTCTGCGCTGCTCTTGCCGGAGCTTCCGGAAGAGACAAAGCCCTCGTCATCCTCTTCTTCCGTGTTCTTTGTGTTGGAATTGGAAGTAGTACCGCCGCCTGATTCCCCGGAATACTGCGCCGTCAGTTTATCCAGATTGGCCTTTGCGGCTGCCGCGTTCGACGTGGCGCTTTCCAGACGCCGGTTGGCCGAAGCAAGCTCAGCCTGCATCTGATCATCCGACCGGTAATTGCCCGTGCGGAGTCTGGTGATATCGTAATCGCTGAGTGTACCGTCAAAGAGCTTTTTGGTGAAGTCCGACTGAAGATTCTGCAGCTCCTGTCTCGCGGTGCGCAGATCATCGGATTCATTGTCTTCCAGATAATACAGAACATCTCCGCGCTTGACCTTCTGGTCCACACGGACAGCAACGCTCTTGATGGTCCTTGCCTGTGTCATCATGACATTGTAGGGATCATCGACTTCCGCTGTTCCCTGTCCCCTGACTCTGGGAGAGACCTCTCCCTGGGCAACTACATGCGTAGCGACCTGAGGAAGCGTATAATTCATGATCGTTCTGGAAAAGAAGGTCAATGCCAAAAGAATCAGCAGGAATACGATGGTGATATTCTTGATAATATCTTTGCGTCTCTGTGATTTTCGGAACTGCTCCAGTTCTTTATCTTCGATATTCATACCTTAGTTCCATGACCTCCTGTTCACTCTTTTATACCGCCCTGGTACACAATGCCTTCGACCAGGTACTCTTCTCCGTATAAGAAGACCATCATGGGCAGGACCATATAGATTACTGCTACCGCGAAGGCCAGTGAGATCTCCCCTGAATTGATTTTCGAAAGAAATACGGACAGGGGGTGCAGCTGATCATTGGACAAAAGGATCAGCGGCTGTTCAACCATGTTCCAGTAATCGATGAAAAGCAATATGGCGATCGAGGCAAGGCCTCCTCTGCAGTTGGGAAGACAGATCCTCGTGAAAATCTGCCATTCGCCCGCACCGTCGATCTCCGCCGCCTCATAGATAGACTTTGGAATCCTTCGCATATATTTTGTCAGCATATAGACCGCGAACGGTGAGAAAAAGCCCGGGAGCCAGATCGCCCACCTTGTGTCTATAATGTTTAGCCAGTTTGAAACCAGATAATTGGGTACCAGCGTGACCTGGTACGGCATGAGCATGAGGATGATGTAGGAAAAAAAGATAACTTCCCTCACCTTACCCCTGTATCTTGCAAAGCCATAGGAGGCCAGCGAAGCGACCGCCAGCTGAAAAACCACGATCGGCACTACATAAAGGAAGGAGTTCCAGAACTTCAGCAGATATTCCGGACTCAGAATCAGCACCTTGAAATATTGTTCAAATGAAACAATATCCGGTATGAATTTCAGATTCACCGTGTTGCTGATAAATACACGTACACCGTTCTTTTTCGCAAAGATCACACCATAGTTGGCATTGATCTCGGATTTTGTCATCAGAGAATTGGTGATGGTAAGGACGATCGGCATCAGGAACAGGACTGCAAAAGAACCTGCGACCGCTGTCCGCACAACCATGCGTGCATCATCGATCCTTTCTCTGGTCCAGAACCTGCGAAAACGGGTGGAGAGATCCGGCTTTACTTTCTTTGTGTCTTCCTGCCGGTCATCATCATCCGATTCTTCGGCTTCGTCCGAATCTGCCGATTCCCTTAAAGACCTGTCTGCATCGTCCGTGAATTCCGCTTCATCCTCGTGCTCCGCATCGTCATCGATCTCTTTATAATTAATGAAATCCGGGCTGTAAACGGACTCTCTGTTATCCGTATGATCTGAATCATCGGCATTTTTCAAACTGTCAGCATTTTCAAAGCCGTCGTCAGAATCCGCCTCACCGGCAAAAGACTTTTCTTCAGACCCCTGCCTCTTGTGAACAGATCCTTTCCCCGGTGCGGAAGCCGTATCGTCTGAGGGATATGCCGCCTTCAGATTCTCTGCCTGCCCCGGCCTGTATGTCAGTTCTTCAAAGGGTTCCGGATCTGTATCGTCTTCGGAATCCGTCGAGCTGTCAGGAAACATATCTTCTTTTCTTTTCAGCGGATACAGGTCCGACGGGTCCGTATCGTATTTCAACCGGTCTTTTACCCAGCCGGCACCGCGTTTCTTTCTGGAACGCTTTTTCTTGTGTCCGGGCAATGTTTTCTCCCCTCTCACTCAAGATCCCTGCCGAACCGGTCCTCTGTCAGGAAAAGGGAACCGATTACAATGACCATGAAAATTGCCATGAGCACGGCAGCGGCACTGAGTTTCTGGTAATCCAGTGATTTAAAAGTATTATTCATGAAATGCTGCAGCATATACAGCGCATCATAGGGGTAATCTCCCGCCATAAGGTATATCTCGCGGAAAACCTTGAAGGAGTTGATCAAAGACATGATCGTGACGAACATGATCGTTGAAGAGAGATATCTGATCTTGATATACCAGAAAATCTGCAGCTCCGTCGCGCTCTCCAGGCGGGCAACCTCAAGCTGATCCTTGGGGATATTGGCAAGTCCCGACATGAACAGGATCATATTGTATCCCAGGTTCTTCCACAAAAACAGGATGATGATCGGTACCTGTGCGTAGGAAGATTTGAGCCAGTCGATTTTATCCACCGAAAAGTGTCTTAAAAATACATTGACAAGTCCGTTGTAATGGAACAGGATCTGCCAGATCATAATGACCGAAGCGGTGGGGACCATCATGGGGCTGAGGAAAAACGTCCGGAAACGGCTCTTCCAGGGAAGTCTCTGCTCCATGACCACAGCCAGCAGCAGCGACAGGGCTACGGCCAGCGGCACCGCTACGATCGAAAACTTCAGTGTATTCAGGACTGCCACACGAAAAGCCTGGTTTTTGAGGACTCTTCCGTAGTTGGCAAGTCCCACAAAATTATGCCGGATGGGATTGTCGATCATCGAATAGTAGATGACAACCATGAACGGCACAACAAAGAACACACCCACACCGATGAGACTGGGCATCAGGAACATCCAGCTCACTCTTCTCTCGCGGCGTTCCTTGATGGATAAATCCGTACCCTTACCGGAACCGTTCTTCGGTTCACTGCTCTTGTCAGGGCTCTCTCTCTTCAGGATCTTATCCCTGATTGAGGATCCCTTCAGCACTTTGTCCCTGATCGGGGATCCGTTCAGTACTTTGTCCCTGATCGAAGATCCGTTCAGCACTTTGTCCCTGATCGAAGATCCGGGCCGCGCTCTGTCCTCTGTCGAGGATCCGGACAAGCCGGAGAGCGGCGTCCTCCCGGTCCCGCCAGAAGAACCTGTCCCGAAACCATCCGCATTTCGGCGCAGAAATCTATTCAGTTTTTCACCAATACCCGGAGAATCTTTCCCCGAGCTGTCTTTTCGGTTCAGTTTCTTCATGATCAGCTAATAGTCGGTTGTTTTGGCGCCGCGGGAACTATATCTTGTATGCACAGACTCCCACACATATAAAACTATAATAATTCATTTTTTCATTTTTGAATATACCTGAGGCCATCTTTTCACATAAAAAACGTAAAATTCCGCAAAAAACCGCCTCAAATCACTATATGTACGCAAAAACGTACAATAAAGGTCAATATCTGCCCCATGTATCCTGTACCGAAAAAACCGGTGCCCGCCGGCCTTTGTCCGCGGCCGGAAGGATACGGGCAAAAAAAAGCCTTCCGGATACAGGCGCAAGGGCCCGCTCCGGAAGGCATGAAATCTTTATAAGAATTCAGGCTGCTGAAGTGCCTTTTGGATTATTTCTTCTTGCCCTGGTTGGCAACAGCTTCCATTTTAGCTTTCAGAGCTTCCTGGTCGCCAAGATAGTAGTGCTTGACTGCCTTGAAGTTCTCATCGAACTCATAGACAAGCGGAACACCGGTAGGGATGTTGACGCCGAGGATCTCTTCGGGTGTCAGATCATCAAAATATTTAACCAGTGCACGCAGGGAATTGCCGTGAGCAGCGATGATGACGCGCTTGCCGGCCTGCATCTCGGGCTTGATCACTTCGTTGAAGAAAGGAACTGCGCGTGCGATGGTGATCTCAAGGCTCTCTGTCAGAGGCAGGACAGCGGGATCAAGGTCGCGGTACATTTCCTGGTTCTGAGGTGCTCTCTCATCTGTGGGCTCCAGTGCCGGCGGAGTAACATCAAAGGAACGTCTCCAGATCTTAACCTGCTCTTCTCCGTATTTCTCGGCTGTCTCAGACTTATTGAGGCCCTGCAGCGCACCATAGTGACGCTCATTGAGCTGCCAGCATTTGTGGACCGGGATCCAGTTGCGATCCATTTCATCCAGGACATGGTTCAGAGTATGGATTGCTCTTTTAAGACGGGATGTATAGGCAACGTCAAAATCATAGCCTTCTTCTTTGAGGATCTTGCCGCCCTGGGCTGCTTCCTCATGTCCTTTTTCGCTAAGATCGACATCTGTCCAGCCTGTGAACAGATTCAGCTTATTCCACTCACTCTCACCATGCCTTACCAGCACTAATTTAGTCATAATAATCTCCTTATAAATGATATATTATAGTGGTAAACCTGTTTATATTTTATCACTGTGTCTCTCCGGAAGCAAACACTTTATGGAGACTTACATTACAGCCCGGAGGTCACGTGTTACAGCACAATCCCTGCTGAAAACAGTGCGCCTTTTGTGCATCACTATTTCTGTGGGGCGCGGACAGACAACTTGCGCTGAACAACTCTTTTCTGTATAATGCGACTATCCGTTGATCAGAATATCACTGCTGCCATCATTTTCGTGTTTGCAGCAGGCCTATATAAGTCACCAGGAGGTTTTGACTGATGAGTAAAGAATCCAAACGTCTTCCGGAACTGTTCGGAAGCATGGTCTTCGATGAAGATACCATGAAAGAGAGGCTCTCCCCTGCATGTTACAAGGCATGGAAGCAGTCCGTCTCCGACAGTACTCCTCTGGATCTCTCCACAGCAAACGAGATTGCGGAGGCGATGAAGCAGTGGGCCGTCGAAAAAGGCGCAACGCACTATACACACTGGTTCCAGCCTATGACGGGCGTCACTGCGGAAAAGCATGACAGCTTTATCCAGCCCATCGGCGGCGGCAAAGTCATGATGGAGTTTTCCGGCAAGGAGCTGGTCCGCGGGGAATCCGACGCCTCCTCCTTCCCTTCCGGCGGTCTTCGCGCCACCTTTGAGGCCCGCGGCTACACTGCCTGGGATGCCACCTCTTTTGCTTTTATTAAAGAAAAATCTCTTTGCATCCCCACCATCTTCTGCTCCTATTCAGGGCACGCACTGGACAAAAAGACACCACTGCTGCGCTCCATGGATGCAGTCAGTAAAGAGGCGGTCCGGATCCTTCGTCTGTTCGGCAATACGGAAGCAAAACGCGTCGTCGCCCAGGTCGGCGCGGAGCAGGAATACTTCCTTATAGATAAGAATCAGTACAAACTCCGTGAGGACCTGATCATGACCGGCCGCACCCTGATCGGCGCCAAGCCGCCCCGCGGTCAGGAGCTTGAGGATCATTACTACGGTGCAATCCGCCCCCGTGTCCAGGCCTATATGCAGGATCTGGACAACGAACTCTGGAAACTCGGTGTCCTGTCCAAGACCAAGCACAATGAAGTCGCTCCTGCCCAGCATGAGATGGCACCCATCTACACGGATGCCAACATGGCCTGTGATCAAAACCAGATCAGCATGGAGATCATGAAAAAGGTCGCCGACCGCCACGGTCTGGTCTGCCTGCTGCACGAGAAGCCTTTTGCCGGTGTCAACGGTTCCGGCAAGCACGACAACTGGTCCCTGAGCACGGACACCGGCGAAAATCTCTTTAAACCCGGAAGTACGCCCCGTGAAAACGCCCAGTTCCTGCTCTTTTTGACTGCCTTCATCAAGGGTGTCGATGAATACCAGGATATGCTCCGAGCCACCGTCGCAACCCCCGGCAACGACCACCGCCTGGGCGCCCAGGAGGCTCCGCCCGCCGTGGTCTCCATTTTCATGGGGGAAGAGCTAAGCGCTGTCATCAGTTCCATCATCGATGATACAGAGTATACGAACGCAGGAAAGCGCAATCTTTCCATCGGTGTCGACACCATGCCGCCCATCCCCATGGACAACACGGACCGCAACCGTACTTCACCCATGGCTTTCACCGGCAACAAGTTTGAATTCCGCATGGTGGGTTCCTCCCTCTCGATTTCCGGTCCCAACATTGTCCTCAACACCATGATGGCAGAAGAGCTCGGCAAATATGCCGACGAGCTGGAAAAATCACAGGATTTCCAGGAAGATCTCAACAAGCTGATCCGTCGTGAACTGACCGCCCATAAGCGTATCATTTTCGACGGAAACGGATATGACGAGGCATGGATCGAGGAGGCCAAGCGCCGCGGCCTGTACAACAATATTTCCACAGTGGACGCACTGCCGGCCTATATCACCGAAAAAAACATAGAGCTGTTCACCAGCCACTCCATCTATACCCGCGACGAGGTTTTTGCCCGTTACAATATCCATGTGCAGAACTACACTGCTACCATTTCCATGGAGGCAAGGACCATGATCGACATGCTCCGCAAAGAGATCCTTCCCGCCGTCTCCAAATACGGTACATCTCTCTGCAAGGGGCTTGAAAAGCGCAAGGCCCTGGGGCTCCCCGCCAAATATGAGGAGACCAACGCCCTCAACAACTGCATGCTCTCCGACTGCCTGAGCGATGCCTGCGACAAACTCGAAAGAGACCTCCGCATCGTCCCCTCGGATCCGGAAGAAGCAATGCGCTACTGCCACACCGTCATCGTCCCCGACATGAACGAGTGCCGCAGCTTTGCCGATGAGCTTGAGACCATCACCGCACGCGATGCATGGCCGATCCCTGTTTACTCCGATCTTCTTTTCAGCGAAATCTGATTTCAGAAAAAAAACAAAGAGCGTAATAAAACACCTCCGACCGGATATGATATGCTCCCTTTATGAGAGACAGCGAAAAACAAAATCGCTGTTAATCATGAAGGGAGCATATCAGAAACGGCCGGAGGTGTTTTCTATGCAGGCTGTAAAAAAACTGTATTCACTTTCAAAGCGGCATACGGATGATTTCAGAAGGGTCGGGTATTCCCCATCCTTTCATTCCTCCGGTACCTTCCCCTGTTCCCGCGGTTTCGGTTTCCAGGATGATCAGGGCAAGACCGCTGCGGACGGTCACACAAGCGCAGCCGCCGGGTACATTTGCTGTCGTTTCCGGATGAATCTCATTGCTGACACCGATGGGGAAACGATTGGTGATGACGGCCTCCGAGAGCGGATACTTCATCCCCTCCAGCGTGACGCCGCCCACTTCTTCATCGAGGGCAAAGATTGAAAAAGTTCCCTCATATCGCGCGGGAAGGATCACCCTCTCGGCACCGACCACGGCAGCCAGAGTGGTTTTCCCGATCAGATATCCGTCAGCCCCCTCCTTTTTCAGCCAGGCAAGCGTCTGGATATTGGCGAAAGTGTGGTCCAGCCGGCCTCCAAGAGCTCCGTAAAACAAAAGCTCCCTGCAGCCGCGTTCCAGGCAGACCCGTGCCGCATAGACCGTATCTGTATCGTCTTTTTCACAGGGAAGACGCAGGAGCCTGTCCGGATGCCGGGATCCGAATTCTTCCAGATAAGGATGGTATTTTTTGTCCAGGGAATCAAAATCTCCCAGAACGAGGTCCGGTACAATATCCGCGTCCAGGAGTCTGGGAAGCCCGCCGTCCACAGATACGACAAAAGGTTCATCAGCAAAAGCCTCCGCGGAACGAAGGCTTTTGTTATCTCTTCCGACCGGAATCGGAATCGGTTCATATTCTCCGGCGCACATTAAAACCGCACGTCTCATTATTTTGTCTCCATAGTCCGGACTACGTCCATGTTCTGTGTAATGTAGGTCACCAGAGAGACAATGGTCAGGACCAGGGCCACCCACATCACAATGGTCGTCACCATCTGCAGGGCAGGGAGATTCATGATCATGAGAATGATCATGATCATCTGAAATGTAGTCTTCCACTTTCCCCAGTAATTGGCGGCAATGACGATGCCGTGCTCTGTGGCGATCAGTCTGAAGCCGCTGATGATAAATTCCCTTGCTACAATGATGACAACGATCCAGGAAGGGATCCTGCCCAGTTCGATCAGGCAGATCATACCGGAGATCGTCAGGATCTTGTCCGCAAGGGGATCCATAAATTTGCCGAATGTGGTCACAAGATTACGGCTGCGCGCAATATGTCCGTCCAGCAGGTCTGTCAGAGACGCAACGACAAAAATAACCAGCGCTACCCATTTCAGTGATTCGTTTGTTCCGGAAAGCAGCAGGAAAGCAACAAAAAACGGAACCAGGACCACACGAAACACTGTCAGTTTATTCGGCAGGTTCATATACAGACTCCCCTCTGCCGGCCGGATGCCGGCATTCATTCAATCAGTAATCCAACCGGCCAGATGCCGGCATTCATTCAATCAGCGATCCAGCCGGCCGGATGCCGGCATTCGCTCAATCAGCGATGCAGCCGACCGGATGCCGGCATTCACTCAATCAACGATCCAGCCGGCCGGATGCCGGCATTCACTCAATCAACGATTTCTCCGATCAGATCGTACTGATCGGACCCGGTGATCTTCACTTTCACAAAATCGCCGGTCATCAGGTCACGCCCCGTCTCAATGAAAAGGGTTCCGTCCACACCGGGCGCATCCATGTAGGTGCGGGCTGTATAGACATCTTCGCCCACAATTCTTCCCTCCACAATAGCTTCGACGATTCTGCCTTTCATGCGGCGGGCCTTTTTAAAGGCGATCTCCTGCTGCAGGAGCATCAGTTCCCTGCGGCGTTTCTTTTTGACAGGTGCAGGAATCTGGGATTTCATCTTTGCCGCGGGTGTTCCTTCCTCCCGGGAGTATGCGAAAACACCCAGTCTCTCGAATTTCATCCTGCGGACAAATGACATCAGTGTCCTGTGGTCTTTCTCCGTCTCGCCGGGAAAACCGGAGATCAGGGTGGTGCGCAGGCAGATGTCCGGAATCTCCTTTCGAAGAAGTCCGATGATGTCTTCCAGCTCTTTTTTATTCGTACGCCGTCCCATCCTCCTGAGTACATCATCGGAAGCATGCTGAATCGGCATATCAATATAATGCAGGATCTTAGGATTCCGGCGGATCGTCTCCACAAGTTCGGGAGTGATTTCCTCGGGATAGCAATAGAGGAGACGGATCCAGCGGATCCCGTCAATCTCCGCCAGTCTGTCAAGCAGTTCAGGGAGCATCTTTTTGCCGTAGAGATCCGTACCGTAAACCGTTGTCTCCTGGGCAACCAGGATCAGTTCACGTACTCCCTGCGCGGCGAGCTCCCCTGCTGTACGGATCACGCTCTCCATGGGAAGGCTCCGATAGCCGCCCCGGATTGAAGGAATAACGCAGTAGGTGCAGCATTTGCTGCAGCCTTCCGCGATCCTGAGATAGGCATAGCCGTTTGCTGTGGTCAGGACACGCTTTGCATCTGTACGGGGTATCCTCCGAAGGTCATTGAGACGGACCAGTGCCTGGTCCTTCTCCTCCTTTCCGGATATCTCCCTGCGGCCCGTCACCTCCTGCAGTGTCTGCACGAGGGTATCCTGCGCCGTCGTACCGATGACCGCGTCCACTTCCGGGATCTCCCGCAGGATATCTTCGCTGTAGCGCTGGGCAAGACATCCGGTAACGATCAGTGCCCTGAGCTGTCCCGCTGTCCTTCTCTCTGCCAGTTCCAGAATGCTCTCAATGCTCTCCTTTTTGGCGTCATTGATAAAGCAGCAGGTATTGACGACAGCGGCCTCAGCCTCTTCTTCATCGTCTGTGATCTCATATCCCGCCTGCGTCAGATCTCCCAGCATTTCCTCGGAATCAACAAGGTTTTTGTCACATCCAAGGGATACAAACAGGATTTTCATTCAGCAGTGTCCTCGTTCCCGGCTTCTTCGGTTTCCGCGTCTGCAGTTTCCGCAGTCTCTGCATCGCTGCCTTCAGGTGTTTCTCCATCGATGATCTCGCCGGCTTCCACACCTGTAAGATCAGGGATCAGGTCAACGGGATTGATCTCGGCTGCAGGCTCGGGAAACTCTTCCTCTGCCTCATCCTCGGCAAGAATACGGATCTCGCCCTGGTTGAGCTCGTCTACAGCAGTAGAGAGAGGCTTCTCTCCTCTGGAGACCTTGACGAGGGGCTCGTCGCCGTCTACGATCTGGCGGGCACGCTTGGCGGTGGCCATAACGATAGAATAACGGCTGTTGATAACGGGGGTCTCTCCCTCTTCTACATCTTTGTTGACAACTTTCATAAGATCCACATAGGACGGATGAATCATGTATAAAACCTTTCCTTTCTTTATTATTCAAAAATACACAAAGGGTATTTTTTTATTTTGTATCGAAAACATTCTCCAGCTGGGCGCTGAAGTTTCTGGCAAAGGCCTCTTTTTCGGCAGGATCCGTGATGATCTCGCCGCCGATATGGGGGCCGTCCGGCGACTGTGGTGTCCAGGCGCCGGTGATCACGGACTGCAGGGACTCCGCACAGGCATCTACATCGCCGTTAATGATCAGATAGGGATAGGAAGGAATCGAAGGTGCTTCCTCTTTTGCCCTGCGCAGGCGCTTCATGCCTCTTTCACCCATATCTGTTCCCCTGCCGAACAGTCTGGTCTTTAATTCCTGTGCCGTCGGAGGGGCAATAAAGATCAGCATCGCTTCCGGAAACAGATCGTGGATCTGCCCGGCGCCCTGTACCTCGATCTCCAGAAGGACATCACGTCCCGCCTTCCTGTTCTCCTCGACAAAGGCGCGGGGGGTGCCGTAATAATTGTCCACAAAACCGGCATGCTCGAGAAAACCGTCTTTTTTTACAAGATCCTCAAACATCTCGTTTGAGACAAAATGATAATCGACGCCGTCGACCTCACCCGGTCTGGGCTGCCTGGTCGTCATAGATACAGAGAGCGCATACCCGTCGTGCTCCTGCATCAGTTTTTGAATAACAGTCCCTTTTCCGGCTCCGCTGAAGCCGGAGATCACAATCAGTTTTCCTTCCATATTATTAACTTTTACCTCATTTTTCGATGCGCCCCTGGGCTGAGACGCCCGAGGAGAAAGCCCGGAAGGGGTTTCTCCGATGGGATTCATGAAGGTTTACGGCGCTTCGACGCAAACCTCCGGAGTGAAAAATCTTGTATCAACAGGATTCTTTATTCTTCGTCCTGCTCCGGTTCCGACTCTGCGACAGCCCGCCCGCGGATCGTTTCCGGGAGCAGGGCCGACAGTACGATCCTGTCATTTTCCATGACGATCACCGACTTTGTCTTTCTGCCCTGTGTCGCATCGATCGTACGTCCGTCGCTTTTGGCCTGGGAGACCAGGCGGCGTACAGGGGCCGAATCCGGACTGACGATCGCTATGATTTTACCGGCATTGACGATATTGCCGAAGCCGACATGTATCAGTTTCATTACTGCCATATACTGCACCGCACAAAGAGCCGGTAGAATATCCGAAAGCTGCGCCGGCGGATGAGCCGGGTCCGATCAGCCGTACCGTGCTCCGCCGGGCCTTCCGGTCCTGTCACTCTATATTCTGTACCTGTTCACGAATCTTCTCGACAGATGTCTTGAGTTCAATGGCATGATCGGAGACCTCGCGGTCATCTGACTTGGAAAGGATCGTGTTGGATTCCCTGTTCATCTCCTGGGCGATAAAGTCAAGCTTGCGCCCGATGCTTCCGCCGCGCGAAAGTTCCTGGCGGGTCGCTTCGATGTGGCTGCGAAGGCGGACAAGCTCTTCGTCCACACAGACCTTGTCGGCGTAGATCGTCACTTCCTGTGCGATCCTGGACTCGTCGATCGTGGATGCTTCCAGAAGCTCTGTCACCTTGTTCTGCAGATCCTTCCTGTATGCCTCGATCAGGCCGGGCGCCCGTTCTTCCACGAATGCGACATGTTCCAGCATTTCGTCGAGTTTGCTCTCCATGTCATTTTTGAGGAACTCGCCCTCACGGGTCCTTGTCTCATCAAACATCTTTGCGGCATCCACAAGGACTTCCCTGAGATTGTCCCAGATGCCTTCCGGATCAACAGATTCCTCCTCCATGGTCAGGACATCCTGAAAACGCGCAAGCGAGGAGACCCGCACATCGTTCTCAATACCGAATTCCTCCGCCATCTGACAAAGGTATTTCCAGTACTCACCTGCAATACGGGCATTGTACTTGACCTCCATATTGGACTCGGTCAGGTCCTGGTAGGAAATAAAAACATCCACCTTGCCGCGCTGCATATATTTTTTCAGTTCCTTGCGGATCTGTGCCTCAAGCGGATTAAGGAGCCTGGGCATCTTGATGTTAATATCGAGATAGCGGTTGTTGACAGATTTGATCTCCACTGCAATCCTGAACTTATCATTCTGCAGTTCACTTCTGCCGTAGCCTGTCATGCTTCTGATCATATGCTGTCCTCCTGAAGGGGCTTCAAAATCAGTTTCCATTATAACATTATACTTTCAACCGTCAAGAAAGAAGTGTATACTATATTGATTGCTATAATGTTGCAGTCTACTGATAATTGTGCGCCTTTTGTGCATCACTATTTCGGTGGGACGCTCCCGCTCCGTGAAAAACGTAGCGGATACTAAGCTTTTTGCTGCGCGGAGCTTGCAAAAAGCAAGTACCGACGTTTTTCAAGGCCCACCTCCACAG